>JAOAGV010000012.1:305-6095 GCA_026415575.1 Candidatus Sumerlaeia bacterium | reverse complement strand
CGGTTACTATGACCGCCGTTGCTGGGCGCGAAAAGTCTCCATGCAGACCAACAAGGTTGTCCGTGTCACTCTCACCGTTCCCTCGACCGCCGACCTCGACCTCTATCTGTATTCGGGAACGCCCGACTCAAAAGGCAATCCCCAGATTCTTGCCTATAGCTGCACCGCCGGCACGGACAGCGACGAATCCATCGAGTATCTGGCCAGCAGCAATGCGACGGGCTACCTCGTCGTCAAGCGCGTCAGCGGCAGCGGCTCGTGGTCGCTGGACGGCTCGGTGACCGCCGTCGAACTGGCCTCGCTCAAGGCCGAACAAAATGCAGGCGCCGTCCGGCTCGACTGGCGCACGGGCTTTGAAGCCGATAACCTCGGATTCAACATTTACCGCGAAGCCAACGGCGTTCTCACCCGCCTGACGCCCGAATTGATCGCCGGCTCGGCCCTTCTGGCCGGCGCCGGAACGCCTCTGACCGCCGGTGCCGCGTATTCGTGGTGGGATACGCTGCCTCTGGGCGCTTCGGACGTGTGCTACTGGCTGGAGGATGTGGACCTCAACGGCACGGTCAAGCGCCACGGGCCGGTGCGGCCGGCTCCGTCGGTTGAGCCGCTGAGTCCTGCCTCGGCGGCGGCCTTGCTGGCACAGGTTGGGCGCGACAGCACAAGGCAGTCTGTTCGGGCGGCGGCAGTTCTGGCCGATCGCGCCTCGATAAGCTCGAACATCCGGCCGGTTGTCCAAGCGCTGGAACCGATTGTAAGCCCGCCGGCAACGACGGTCCCTCTCAGCCTGCGCGAAACGCAATGGCGTCTGGCCGCGGGGCGCACCGCGAAAATCACCGTGCGCCAAGAAGGCTGGTATCGTTTGGGCAAACGCCAGCTGACCGCGCTCGGATTCGATCCGGCACTCAATCCGCGGCTCCTTCAGCTGTTCTGCAACGGTCTGGAAATTCCCATCGTGGTGACGGGAGAAGATGACGGCCGGTTCGATGACAACGACACGCTTGAGTTCTACGGTTTGGGCGCCGACACGCTTTGGAGCGATGCGCAGACCTATTGGTTGACCGTGGGCGTGCAGCATGGGCGGCGGATTCCGACAGTTCCCAATGTCGCGCCGACGGCGGCGCCGCTCCAGCATTTCCCCTTCACCGTTGAACGCAAGGACCGGACGGTGTATTTCGCGGCGCTGAAGAACGGCGACGCAAGCAACTTCTTCGGCCCCACGATTGCCGGCCAGCCAGTGGACCAAGTGCTGGCGGTTGTCGGCAAGGCTGCAGTCCAAACCGACGCCAAGTTGGAAGTGGCCGTGCAGGGCGTGACGCTGGGGGCACACCGCGTGGCCGTCCAGTTGAACGGCGCGGCGGTCGGCACGATTGCCTTCAGCGGCCAGATGCACGGTGCGGCGCGCTTTGCCGTGCCGCAGTCGGCGCTGCGCGAGGGCGACAACGTTGTGACGCTGATTTCCACGGGCGGAACAACGGACGTCAGTCTGGTGGATGCCGTACGGCTGACCTATGCGCGCCTGTATCGGGCGGAAAACAACTGCCTGCGTATGACGGTCACGGCGGGGAAACCTGTGGTGGTCAGCGGATTCACGCATTCGCAAATTCGGGTAATGGACGTGACCAATCCGGCGGGGCCGGTGGAGATTCGCGGCGTTGTCCGGCCCGATCCGTCGCAGGCAGCCCGATTCAGCGTTGAAATTGTGGCGCCGGGAATGGGGCGGCGGACCTTGCTGGCCTTTGCTCCGTCGGCGGTCAAGGTGCCGGCGGCGCTGTCGCCCAACGTGCCGTCGTCGTGGCATGCGGCCGGACGCCGGGCGGACATGGTGATTATCACGCCGGCGCGGTTCCGCGCGGCCGTTCACCCGCTGCAATGGCTCCGCCGCAGCCAAGGCATGGCGGTCGTGGTGATTGATGTCGCCGACCTGTATGACGAGTTCAACTTCGGCAACAAGAGCGCGTATGCGCTGCGCGATTTTCTGGCGCGCGCACGCGCCGTTTGGGCCGTGCCACCGCGGTTTGTTCTGCTGGCCGGCGATGCCAGCGCCGATCCGCGCGACTACTACGGTCTTGGCGACCGCGATTTCGTGCCGACCAAGCTGGTGGATACCGCGGTAATGGAAACGGCCTGCGACGATTGGTTCGCCGATTTCAACGGCGACAACGTGCCGGAAATGGCCGTCGGCCGCCTGCCCGTTCGCAGTCTCGAAGAGACGGCCGCAGCAGTGGCAAAGATTCTAATTTACGAGCAAAGCCCCTCTGCGGACTGGACCAAGCAGGCGTTGCTGGTGGCCGACAACAATGACACGTTCGACTTCGAGGCAGCCAGCGCCGAAGTGGGCGCGCTCCTGCCCGGCAGCCTGACCGTGGATGGTGTTTTCCTCGGCTGGACCACGCTCGACCTTGCCCGCGCGATGTTGCTCGAAAAACTCAACAGCGGCCGGCTCCTCGTCAATTACATCGGCCATGGCTCGATGGACATGTGGGCGGGCGAAGGCCTGCTGACCAGCAGTGATGCCGCTGCGCTGACCAACGGCGGGAAATTGCCGCTGGTCGTTTCGATGACCTGCCTCAACGGCTATCTGCAGGATCCGCGAAACGACTGTCTGGCCAAGGCGTTGATGAACGCCCGCCGCGGCGGCGCCGTGGCTGTCTGGGCATCGTCGGGCATGACCGGGCCGAGCGCGCAAGCCGAATTGAACAAGGCGTTTGTCCGCGCCCTGTTCGGGCCGGAACCGCCGACTATCGGCCAGGCGGCTATGAGAGCGAAACGCGCGGTAACGCTGCCGGACATCCGCCGCACGTGGATTCTCTTCGGCGATCCGGCGATGCGATTGAAATAAGGAGATGAATGAGGCGAATGGGAGAAAGGGAAATGTGAGGAGGAAGGATTTCACCCCTGCCGCTCCGGCATATCCCATTCGCCTCATCTACTGTTTTTGGGAGAGTCAGTTCCGTTGTCGCCCGAAATCGAGCTGCTTCTGTGTGGCGCGCGGCTTTGCTTGTGCCCGGAAGAGATTGCTCGATTGAGGGGGCTTCTTGCGCAGCCGCTGGATTGGGATGCAGCGGTGCGCATGGCCGGCCGCCAAGGTGTTCTACCCTTGGTGTGCCGGATGCTCGAACTGCACGCGGCCGATGCGGTGCCGCCCGAAATTCTGGCTGTCTGGCGCGAGAAATTTCGCGCGAATGCCCGCCGAAGTTTTGCCCTCACTGTCGAACTCGTTCGTATTCTCAAGAGCCTTCAACTGGCCGGCATCGAGGCCATTCCCTACAAGGGACCGGTTCTGGCCGCCTACGTCTATGGCGATCCGGCCCTGCGGCAGTTTGCAGACCTCGATTTGCTGGTGCGGCCTTCCGATGTCCGCCGCGCCAAGGACGTGCTTCTTGCACAGGACTACCGGCTTGTGCCGCCGCTGACACCGGCGCAGGAGCGCGCGCAACTTCGCTGGCAGTGGGAGTATGCTCTGTCGCGCAATGCCGGCGCTGTGCACGTCGAACTGCACTGGCGCCTCGCCCCGCGAACCTTCTCCCTGCCGCTGCCCATCGAACCGTTCTGGGAGCGGAAAATCGCCGTGCCGCTGCACGACACCCCGGTGGATTCGCTTTCACCCGAAGACCTGCTGCTGGCGCTCTCGATTCATGCCTACAAGCATTACTGGGAGCGGCTGGAATGGCTGGTTGCCGCGTCCCAACTGGTGCGCCTCCATCCGCATATGGACTGGCCCTATCTGGAACGCACGGCCGGGCGGGCGGGGGCATGCCGGATTGTCGCGGTAACTTTGGCCCTGTCGGAACTGCTCGCCGGCGTCCCGCTGGCCTTTGAACCGGCGCAGTGGACTGCGCGATACAGGCCGAACGAAGCGGTGGTGCGGGGAATTGCGGCCATGCTTTGGGGCCCGCCGGCGTCGCGCCGCCGGGCCGCTGTAAAACTCCGGGTTCGCTGGGCGGCCCGCGAGCGTCTTTGCGACCGTCTGCGCTGCCTTGTGCTTCGACTTTTGGTGCCGACTGCCGACGACTGGCGCATGGCGGCGCTGCCCGGAGCTCTCTATCCGCTTTATTATCCGCTGCGCCTGATTCGATTGACGGTTCAAGGTGCCGGTGCATTAATTTCGCAATCGCATTCACAAGGACGCGGATATGCTGGAAGAATGCGAGGTTGACGCAGCGGAAACACAACCCGCCGGCTTTCAGAGCCGCAACCGGCAGTTGCGCACCATGATTCGACTGGTCACGGGGATTGCCGGCCGCCCGATGGCCGCGACCGTGGCTCTAATGCTTGCCCTTGGTCTGGTCGAGGGCGTCGGTCTGGTGTTGCTGGTGCCGCTGCTTCAGGTTGTCGGGATGGACGTCGGCGGAGGCGGATTGGGTAAGGTCGCGGCGGCGACGGCGGCGGTATTTACGGCGGCGGGGATTCAACCGACTCTCCCGCTGCTGCTCGCGGTTTATGTGGCGGTCATTGCGCTGCACGCTTGGTTGCAGCGCCGGCAGGCTTTGGCAATTACCGACGTGCAGCAGCGCGTTGTGGCGGCGCTTCGCTGCCGGCTTCACGACGCGATCTTGCGCAGCGACTGGCTGTTTCTGGCGCGGCTTCGCGCGTCCGATGTCTCGCACGCGCTAACCTTCGAGATGGAACGCATTGGCGCGGCAGTCCATCTCCTGCTGGACCTCGCCGCCACGGCCATGGTTACGCTCGTCTATGTGGGATTTGCGCTTCGTCTATCCGCGACAGCGAGCGCTCTGGCGTTTGCTTGCGGCGTGTTGCTTCTGGCCATGGTTCGCGGCCCGATGCGTCGGTCGTGGCGCGCCGGCGAGAGTCTTTCATCGGCGATGCAAAACCTCTACGCGGCAATTGCCGAACATCTTGGCGCAATCAAAATTGCGCGCGCGCAGGCCGTCGAGGCCCGCCACACTGCCCAGTTCGCCGGCCTCGCCGACGCTGTCCGCCGGACGTGGCAGCATGCAACGGACAGCCAGACCGCCGCAAAACTCGTCTATACCATCGGGGCGGTTGTGGTTCTGAGCGTCGTGGTGCTCGTAGCCTTCGATGTTCTGAACGTTTCTGCGACCGCTGTCCTGCTGCTTCTGTTTGTGTTCTCGCGGATTCTCCCCCGCCTTTCCAGCCTGCAACAGTCGTGGCAATCGCTGGTCAACTTCCTGCCGTCCTGCGCAACCGTGGCTGACTTGCAGGCGCGGTGTGATGCGGCCGCCGAGCCGTTGCCCGAACGCGACGAGCCGGTCGCGCTGCGCCGCGCCATTCGCCTCGAAAACGTTTCCTTCGCCTACATAGAAACACCGGTTCTCCATGCGATCTATATGATGCTGCCTGCGGGACAGATTGGGGCAATTGTCGGGCCATCGGGGTCGGGCAAAACCACTCTGGCAGATCTGATCGCCGGCTTGCTGCGCCCCACCGAAGGCTGCATTTTCATAGACGATACGCCGCTCACGGCCGAGCGGCTCCGTTCTTGGCGCCGCCAGATCGGCTATGTGGCGCAGGACACCTTTTTGTTCCACGACACCATCCGCGCCAATTTGCTCTGGGCGCAGCCGGATGCGGAAGAAGCGGAACTGTGGCAGGCATTGCGGCAGGCTTCGGCCGAGGATTTTGTTTCGGCGCTGCCGGAGCGGCTGGAAACAGTGGTAGGCGAACGCGGAACCCGACTTTCGGGCGGCGAGCGCCAACGGGTGGCGATCGCCCGCGCCCTGCTGACCAAACCGCGCCTGTTGTTGATGGATGAGCCGCTCGCCGCCTTGGATCTCGGGCGCAAGCGCGAGATCCTGCCCTATCTCGACC
>JAOAGV010000012.1:0-295 GCA_026415575.1 Candidatus Sumerlaeia bacterium | reverse complement strand
GCCAACGGCTGGCTTTGGCCCGCGCTCTGCTGCGAAAACCGGCGCTGCTAATTCTTGACGAGGCCACTAATCACCTCGACGCCGAAAACGAACGCCGCATTCTCGATGCGATTATGGCGCTGCGCGGCCGCACAACGGTCTTGTTAATCACGCACCGGCCCGACATGGTCGGGTGCGCCGACATCCTTTTCCGTCTTGAAAAGGGCCGCTTGCTTCAATCAGAGACGGGGTAGGTAGCCGACGCGGGACTCCACAAAATGGTGGGGCAATCGAATAGATTTCGGAGGTGTACTGG
>JAOAGV010000129.1 GCA_026415575.1 Candidatus Sumerlaeia bacterium | reverse complement strand
GTTCCAAGCAGCGCGCTGAGGCCGCTTTGGAGGCAGGCTGACATGGTAACGTCAGCCGCGCGAGTGCCTTACGGATAGACGGGAGGGAGCGTCGGACGGTATTCCTCAGTTCTTCGATCTGCTCAAACACCCACTTCCCCCGCGTTTCAATTTTTCGCTGCTGCTCAACAAGCCGGCACCAATTCCTTGCTAGCGTACAGGCCTCCTGGATACCGCGAACGAGGTGGTTGCGAGGGGCACCAACGATTGGCTTCCGCTTGGGCTGGTGAAGCTCTCGGTCGATCCTGTCTATCTGCCTCGAGACATACTCGCGTTTCTCCCATTCCTCGAGGTTTCTAGAGACTGTTTCCACCCTGTCGCGACGGTCTCCGCAGACAGCGTCAAGGAGGGATTGCAATTCACCGTTGGGGCCAACGAGGTGCTGCCATACCACAGTGGCTCGCCTGATCTTCAGGCGCCTTCCCGAAGATTCCCGCAACCAGCGGCTTGCTTCACTTGCTGCTGCCACGACAGCCGCTTCGCGTTCCTCAGCCCCCGTGACACCTCTTAGATCCTCCGGGCGGAGTTCTATACCCAGATTCGTAAAATCCCGAACGGCCCCAACAAGATCGTGAAGCGACGGACAGCAATCGGGGGTCGCCAGCCATCCCGAAAGGCCGATATGCGGAGCAACCAGAGTTGTATTGAGAGCCGCAGCCAAACCGAGCATGGCCTCGGCGCCTTCGGACCTTGGGTGATTACTCTCCCCGATTGCCCGCAGATGATTGGCAAAACCGCTGGTCCCTGCCAACAGCCAGCGTGCGCCTTGTAGTGCTGCCAGCAACCAGTCAGGCGCTGGTACTGAGCGCCTCGCAGCGGCCAGAGATCGTGTGACCCAGTACGCTGCTGGTAGGTCATCTTCAGCCACAAGTGCCCATACCAGAGCATGCCAGTTCTCGTCGCAGTCGTTTGTTTTGAGGACTGTCGCAGCTTCGTGAGATGGGCAAAGGACCGCAGGAGAAGGCAGCGAGACCAGAGTTTCCTTTTCCACCGGTACGCTCACGGGTTCCTCAGATACCCCAAGCTGCGGAGCGGTTACTTCCTCTCGGCCTGCATCCAAGCGTCCTTCCGGAGGCGCTCCTTCCACTCGCTCAGGTGGCATCAGAGCCGCTTTGCTCTCGAGCTGTTCCACAACTGGCGGGCCTTCAGTGGCGACCTCAACGCCAACATGAGATTCAGGCAATACCATCTCCTCAGCGGCAGGTTCCCGGCCAGGCGGTTCTTCCTCCCGTGCTTCTGGTTCTTTCTTTTCAGGCGTTTGTTCTTCTGGTCTTAGGGAGGGCTTCTCCGGAGATGGCAAAGTACCGAAAAAAGAGGCAAGAGCGGAAAGCACCCGGACAATCTTCTTCTCAAGATCATCAAGATCCTTGCGACGTTGTCTCTCCCCAGCAAGGTCTGCGGCAAACTGTTGGCGCAAGTTGCGATAGATCGTAAGGCTATCTAGTAATTCTTCCGCTTGATCAGCAAGGATATTTGTCTCTGCCAATGGACATGCATCTGCGGTCCATCGGTCAGCCTCTTTTATCCCGAAGAATTCGAGTTCACTAGTCAGACTCACAAGCGTTGCGAGGGCTTGACGCAATCGGTTTCGGGGTGCCTCCCGTTCAAGACGTTTCTGTTCGGCCAACTGCTCAACAATTTGGATGAACTCTGAAATCCTCAACCATTCTGGCGCATCTGCTGGAAGGCACCGCAGGTCATCTACCCACGAGCTCCACTTCATGGATTTGTCCCTCACGCATTCGATTTCTTAGGGGCAGTGTTTGGCGTTAATATCACTGCATGCAACAAAAACATCAACCATACTTGTTCATGCTCTTTCGCTAAAGAAACATCAATGGGAAGTTCAAACTCTATAGTTTTCTTCGCAAATAAGAAAACACTATGCAAGGGAAAAATGATAAAAAACCAAACGCGAATTTGTGGATGTCGTTGTTTTTGTACGCCGTAAAAGGGAGCAAAAAATAAAACACAACAGACCGATCCAAAAGATGCATATTTCCGGCCCCAAAAAAACACCCGGCGCGGAGGGGTGGCTCCGCGCCGCGGGGGTGTTCTGTGCTTCCGGGAAAGTGTCGCCAGAAAGCCAAGTTGACTGTGGTGTTGCGTTTTCCGAGCCGGTCTCGCGGCGGCGTCACTCTTTCGCCGACGCCGCAGTGTTTCTCACTCGCCGAAACCGCCGCGTT
This sequence comes from Candidatus Sumerlaeia bacterium, assembly GCA_026415575.1. Classification (GTDB taxonomy): domain Bacteria; phylum Sumerlaeota; class Sumerlaeia; order JADFCW01; family JADFCW01; genus JADFCW01. Next base: position 9,834 of record JAOAGV010000129.1, on the reverse strand, counting down.
TCTTTCTGGACAAACCGGTCTTTTGTTTCTCACGCCGATGCGGCGGCACTTTCGGCCGCGGCGACCGACGGCTTGACTTCGATCTTCGACAGCGCCTCGTAGAGGTGCCAGCGCGAGATTGCATCGTCCTGCGCCAGCTCGAGCAGCCGCTTGGCCTCGACGGGTTTGCTGTGCGTCAGCATCTTGAACCGCGTCTGGTTGTAAGCATATTGCTCATACGGTATCTTCGGTGCCTTCGAGTCCAGTTGCAGTGGGTTCTTGCCCTGCGCAATCAGGTCGGGGTTGAAGCGATAGAGCGGGAAGTGGCCCGACTCGACGGCCTGTTTGCCGGTTTCCATGCCCTCGCGCATCGAGATGCCGTGCGCAATGCAGTGGCTGTAGGCGATGATTAGCGACGGGCCGTTGTAGGCCTCGGCTTCGACAAAGGCGCGGACCGTCTGGCCGTCATTGGCGCCCATCGAGACCGCCGCGACGTAGATGCTGCGGTAGGTCATGGCGAGCAAGCCGAGGTCCTTTTTCGCCTGTGGTTTGCCTCCGGCGGCAAAGCGGGCGACGGCGCCGCGCGGCGTGGCTTTGGACATCTGCCCGCCGGTGTTGGAGTAGACCTCGGTGTCGAGCACCAGCATATTGATGTCGCGCCCCGACGCCAGCACATGGTCAAGGCCGCCGTAGCCGATGTCGTAGGCCCAGCCGTCGCCGCCGAGCACCCAGACGCTCTTTTTGATCAACGCATCGGAAATGCTGATGAGGTTTCGGGCATCGGCCGAGTTGATGGTTTGGAGTTTTTTGACCAGTGCAGCCACGCGCTCGCGCTGCGCCGCAATCCCGGTCTCGCTCGACTGGTCGGCCTTGAGAATCTCTTCGACGAGATTGGAGCCGATCTGCTCGGCCATCTTTTTCATCAGGTCGGCAGCGTATTCGCGCTGCTTGTCGAGCGTGAGGCGGAAGCCATAGCCGAATTCGGCGGTGTCCTCAAAGAGCGAGTTGCTCCACGCCGGCCCGCGCCCGTCGCGATTCTGCGCATACGGGGTCGTGGGAAGGTTGCCGCCGTAGATCGAGGAGCAGCCGGTGGCGTTGGCGATGAGAGCGCGGTCGCCAAACAACTGGGTCAGCAGTTTGACATAAGGAGTTTCTCCACATCCGCTGCACGCACCGCTATATTCGAACAGGGGCACCAGAAGCTGCGAGCCTTTGACGGTGTTGACCTTGACCTTGGTGCGGTCGAAGTCGGGGATGTCGAGGAAGAACTCGTAGTTGACGCGTTCGGAAGCACGCAGCGGAATTTGCGGAGCCAGATTGATCGCCTTGCGTTTGGGGTCTTTCTTGTCCGTGGCCGGGCAGGTAAAGACGCAGGCCCCGCAGCCGGTGCAGTCCTCGGGTGCGTTTTGGACGGTGCATTTCATGCCCGCGAACTCTTTCCCCTTGGCGTCGGTGGATTTGAACGTGGGCGGCGCGCCTTCCAGATACTTCGGATCGTAGATCTTCATGCGAATCGCCGCATGGGGGCAGACAATCGAGCATTTGCCGCACTGGATGCACGTCTTCGGGTCCCAAACGGGTATTTCCAGCGCAAGATTGCGTTTTTCGTACTGGGTTGTGCCGGTCGGGAATGTGCCGTCCACAGGGAAGGCGCTGACGGGCAGCTCGTCGCCGCGGTTGGCGATGATCGTGGCCGTAACCTTCTGAACGAACTCCGGCGCTTTGGGCGAAACGACCGACGCCAATTCGATCGTGCTTGTGGCCTTGTCGGGCACGGGGATTTTGTGGAGATTGGCAAGAGTTTGATCCACGGCTTGGAAGTTCTTCTTCACGACGTCTTCACCCTTACCGCCGTAGGTTTTCTTGATGGCACTTTTGATTGCCGCGATGGCTTCGTCGCGCGGCAGGACGCCGGAAATGGCGAAGAAGCAAGTCTGCATGATGGTGTTGATCCGTTCGCCCATGCCGGTTTCGCGCGCTACCTTGTAAGCGTTGATGGCATAGAACTTCAGTTTCTTGTCAATGATCTGCTGCTGCACTTTCCGCGGGAGTCTGTCCCAGACCTCGTGGGCCTCGAACGGCGCATTGAGCAGGAACACCCCTCCCGGCAGCGCATATTGGAGCATGTCATAGCGTTCAAGGAAGACAAACTGATGGCAGGCGACAAAGTTGGCCTGCGTCACGAGGTAGATCGAGCGGATGGGGCGCGGTCCAAAACGCAGATGGGAGATGGTGACCGTTCCGGCCTTCCGCGAGTCATAGACGAAGTAACCTTGGGCATACATGTCGGTTTCTTCGCCGATGATCTTGATCGAGTTTTTGTTGGCGCCGACCGTGCCGTCCGACCCCAAGCCGTAGAACAAGCCGCGGAACACGTCGCTGGCCTCGATGCTGAAGGTCGGGTCATAGTCAAGACTGGTGTGGGTCACGTCATCCTTGATGCCGACGGTGAAGCGGTTTTTCGGCGTGCTCTTTTTCAGTTCATCGAACACCGCCTTGATCATCGCCGGAGTGAACTCTTTGGACGAAAGGCCGTAACGGCCGCCGATGATCTTGGGCATGGCCGCAAACGGAGCCGTGCCGGCCGACAGCGCCTCGGCGATGGCCGTTACGCAGTCCTTGTATAGCGGCTCGCCTTCCGAGCCGGGCTCTTTGGTGCGGTCGAGCACGGCAATGGCCTTGACCGTCGGGGGCAGGGCCTTGACAAACGCGTCCGAGGCAAAGGGCCGATACAGGCGCACCTTGACCACACCCACCTTCTCGCCCTGCTGGTTCAGATACTCGACCGTCTCGTGCGAGGTCTCGGCGCCCGTGCCCATGAGCACAATCACGCGCTCGGCGTCGGGAGCGCCGACGTAGTCAAACAGGTGATACTGCCGTCCGGTGACGCGGGCGAATTTGTCCATGACTTCCTGGACGATGCCGGGACAGGCATTGTAGAAGGGATTGCACGTTTCGCGGCACTGGAAAAAGACATCGGGGTTCTGGGCCGTGCCGCGCAGCACGGGATGTTCGGGCGAGAGGGCCCGCGCGCGGTGTGCCCGAACCAGATCCTCGTCAATCATTGCCCGAATCTGATCGTCGCTGAGCTGGGCAATCTTGTTCACCTCGTGCGACGACCGAAATCCGTCGAAGAAATGCAGGAACGGCACGCGCGATTGCAGCGTGGCCGCGTGGGCAATCATCGCCATGTCCATGACCTCCTGCACCGAGCAGGCGGCCAGAAGCGCAAAGCCGGTCTGGCGCACGGCCATCACATCGCTGTGGTCGCCGAAAATCGAAAGCGCATGAGTGGCGACCGTGCGGGCCGAAACATGAAAGACCGTCGGCGTCAATTCACCGGCGATCTTATACATGTTGGGGATCATGAGCAGAAGGCCTTGGGCCGCGGTGAACGTGGCGGTCAACGCCCCGGTCTGCGCTGCGCCGTGTATGGCGCCTGCGGCCCCGGCCTCGCTTTGCATCTCGACGACCAGCGGGACCGTTCCCCAAATGTTCGTTTTGCCTTCCGAGGACCACTGATCGGCCCATTCGCCCATGTTCGACGACGGCGTAATCGGGTAGATCGCGCAGACCTCGCTGACTTTGTGGGCAACATAAGCGGCCGCTTCGTTGCCGTCAATTGTAACCATTTTTGCATTTGGACTCATTGTTGGACCTCCACGTCCATAGACCCTGATGTGTTGGGACAGACAAGCCGGTTGTCCCCAAATCACAAGATTCTCTCTTCCCACAACCCGGACCGCTCTTGGGCAGACCGGAGAGCGTACTCCCTCCCTCGTTCATCGCATGACGGCTGAGACCAAGACAGGCAAACCTGCGGGCAGAAACCCGCATCCGCGGTGCGGAGTGCGCCTTGTCCAGACCGTTGGCGTTGCGGCAAGACGGCGGCTTCGCGCTGCCGCCTCGGGGGAAGATTTACTGCTGCGCGCGACAATTTTCCTTTCCATTAGCGCGCAACACCGTAGAACACTATTTGCCGGGCCCTCACCTTTGTCAAACAAATAAAAACCACAAAAAGAGTTGATTCTCTTTTTGTCCAATAACTAAAATCCCTCTGTCTGTGAGAGGTTTTTTCGGCGTTTCGGGCAGGAAAATCCTGGAATAGCACTTTCCACGGGGAGAAATTGAAAGGCCGAAACGGTTTGCCCGCTTCAACCGCTGACAGCTCCAGGCAACAGGGGAATGTGTTTCCACGCCGGGCGTGTGAGTCCCCAACCATGATGAACGGGAGCATCAAAAGGAGGCAAAGTATGTGGAATTCACGCAGAACCAGACGCATTGCAGCATGGATTCTGGCGGCAGTCGTGGCCGGCATGGTTGCTGCAGGAATCGGGGTTGTCTGTCCGGAAAGGGTTTCCGCGGCTTCGGCGGCGCTTACCATCCGCGATCCGCAAGCGATTGCCGGTGTGCCGGACGTCGCAATCACGGTGCGCATCAACCGGCTGGATCAATTGTTCCCGCGCCTCGACGCCATGATCGCCCCGATTCTTCCCGGCATGGGCGTCGAGATGCTGAAGCTCCAACTGGGCAACGCGTTGGGCGATCCGACGCTGACAGGAGTGGACCAGACGCGCGCAGCCATGATTTGTGTGTTCGCTCCCGAAGGGGGAGGCGAAATGCCGGCGGTGGCTCTGGTGCCGGTCGCCTCGGCCCAGCTGAAAACCACGCTCGAGGCGCGCGGCAGCCTTGTCTATCAAAAAGAAGGCGGCAAGACGCTTCTGGTCGCCGATGTCAATAACGAAAAGGGTATGACAGCGGGACGCGCCAATTTCGACAAACTCGAAGCCATTCTGGCCCAACCCGTTCCGTCCGACGTCAGCGTCTATGTGAACGTCGAGCTCTTGATGGCACGCTATGAAAAAACCATCGAGAATGGCCTTGCCGAAATGATGCGCAACATGGAGCAAATGCAAAAGATGATGGGCCAGCCGGGTGCCGGAACCGCCATGTTGGGCCTCCAGCTTCATGGTGCGCTCAGCGTTATCAAGGAACTGAAAGACCTCGGCGTGGACCTTTCCCTTAAAAAGGAAGGCGCCGAACTGGGTCTGATCCTTCGCGCCAAACCCGACACGGCTCTGGCCAAAGTGCTCGATTCCAAACCGGCCCTTGATACGGCGCTGCTGAACTATCTGCCCCGCACGGGGTCTGTTGTCGGCTTTGCCGGGATCGACAGCGCGGCACCGGCTGACTACATCGCGGCCAAGTTCAATGAAGTTATGGCCGCCGCGCCGAAAACCACCGCGACCGCTCAGCTCAAGGCCGACCAGATGGCCAAGTTTCTCCAGCGCACAACGGCGATGAAAAAATCCACGGCCTTTGATTTCCTCGCCCCGGGTACCGACAACATCCTCAATGGCGCCATCATCTATGAAACATCCAATGCCAACGAGTATTTGAAGGAACTGCGCACTCTCAAGAAAACCATGGATGACCTTGGCCTAACCGCCCTTTACAAAGGCATGGGCATGGATTTCTCTGTGACGTTCCAAGACAAAGTCCGCGACTATAAAGGCACGCCCATCCACAAAATGACCACCAGCGTCAACATGGCTGGGATGGAAGCCATGCCCGGACCTGCTACCGCCATGATGAAGATGTTCACTACGCAGGAATATGAAATTGCCGCAGTGGACAACTACGTCATCCATGATCTCAATTCCAAACGCATTGACCCGCTTATTGACGCGCTAAAAGCGAAAAAAGCCGCAGTGTCCACACCGTTGCGAAGCCAGTCGCAGGCCGGCGGCATGCTCTATGTGGACCTGTTCCCCGCCCGCCTCGGCGCATGGGGCATGCAGATTGTCCAGTCGTTTGCGCCTCCGGGTCAGGGAGCCGGCCCGCAGTTCGCTCAGGTGGCCACCAAGCTGAAAACCCTTGAAACCGAGCCGGTCACGCTGTTTGCCGGCTCTTCGCAGGGAAAATTGCAGGCCACTCTGTTTGTACCCGTGGACCCGATCGTCAAGATTCGCGATGCGGTGATGCAGCCGCCCCAAGTCCCGCAGCCGATTGCCCCGTAGGCCAAAGTCCAGAGAACCGCTTGTCCCGCAGCAAGATTCTCTCTCAACAAGATCGAAGTGCAGCGCATGGCTGCACTTCGATCTTTTCTTTCGCCCATTTCGTTCTTCGCGTCCCCACCTGTCCACCGAGAAAAAAAAACCGGCCCTCTTTCATGCAAATCTGCTTGACATCCCCTGCTCGATGATGGAGGGAAATCGGGTCGTACGCTGTGAAGGGATTTGGTTTGACACAGTTTTTTCGTAATTGGCGATTCCTGTGGAAGCGCAAGACAAAGAAGAAGCCAAACTGGCCCGGCGCGTTAGAATCGCGCAACTTCTTCAGGTCTATGGCGCCTTGCTCACCGAGCGACAGAGGGAGTTTGTGCGGCTGCATCACGACAAGGACCTCTCCTTTGGTGAAATTGCCGCCGAGTTCAAAATCAGCCGACAAGCCGTCCACGACGCCGTCAAACAGGCCGAGGCGGCGATGGAAAACTATGAGGCGGGATTGGGCCTGCTGGGCAAATCGCTGGGAGCGTCGGCAAGAACGGTTTCCTCTCAGCAGCCGGCCGTTCTCGAATCCGCTATTGCCCAACTACGGCAAGTCCGCAAACAGCTGGCTTCGCAGGGCGTTATCTACGATACTGGGAATCTGGTTCGAGCGATAGACGAGGTTTTGCGGCTTTTGGAGACACAGCATGTTTGAAAACCTCGGCAAGCGCCTCGAAGGCGTCATCCGGAAAATACGCGGCCTTGGGACAATCAACGAGACAAACATCCGCGAGGCTGTCAAGGATGTTCGCTTGGCGCTTCTCGAAGCCGACGTCAATTTCAAAGTCGTAAAGTCCTTCACCCAGCAGGTCACCGAGCGTGCCGTCGGGCAGGAAGTGCTTCGCAGCATCACCCCCGGCCAGCAATTCATTAAAATTGTTTTCGATGAGCTGGTCAAGGCAATGGGCGGCGAAGCCAAGCCGCCCGAGTTTGACCCCAATAAGATAAATAAAGTTCTCCTTTTAGGTTTGCAGGGTTCCGGCAAGACCACATTTGCGGGCAAGTTGGCGCGACGGATGCTCAAGCAGGGCTTCAAACCCATGCTGGTTGCCTGCGATGTTCACCGCGCAGCCGCAGTCCATCAGCTCGAAGTAGTCGGCAAGCAAGTTGGTGTTCCGGTTTTTTCCATTCCCGGTTCGACGGATGCGCGCGCAATTGCCTTGAGAGGTCTTGAGGAGGCCGAGCGTCAAGCAATAAACCTTGTCATATTCGATACTGCGGGACGTCTGCACATTGATGAAGTCAAGATGGATGAGTTGACGGCTATAAAACAAGCAGTTCAACCGTCCTACTGTTTCCTCGTCGCCGATGCCATGACCGGCCAAGACGCCGTTCAGTCTGCCGCGCGGTTCCACGAGGCCGTCGGCATAGACGGCGTATGTCTGACCAAGCTTGATGGCGACGCGCGGGGTGGCGCCGCTCTGTCGGTCAGTCAGGTCACCGGCCGGCCCATTGTGTTTGTTGGCGTAGGCGAAAAGGCCGACGACCTCGAGCTGTTCCACCCCGACCGGATGGCCCAACGCATTCTCGGTATGGGCGACGTGCTGACGCTGGTCGAAAAGGCACAGGAAACTTTCGACGCCGAGCAGGCGCTCGAAATGCAGCGGAAGATGCGAAAGGCGACCTTCACGCTGGGGGATTTTCTCAACCAGCTTCGCCAAGTCAAAAAAATGGGATCCTTTGCGGACCTGCTGAAATACATTCCCGGACTGGGCAGCCAGATTCCCGCCGAGGCAGTGGACGAAAAAGAACTGGCGCATATCGAGGCCATCATTTGTTCGATGACCCCGATGGAGCGCGAGATGCCGCAGATCATGGACGCCAGCCGCAAGCGGCGCGTGGCAGCCGGCAGCGGAACCACCGTTGCCGACGTCAACGCCCTCATCAAGCAGTTCGAGGAAACCAAAAAGATGCTCAAGAAATTCATGGGGGCGGGGGGCTTCGGCGGTGCGGCGCGACATCCGGCGATGGGGCATGGGATGGGACACGGCTCCGGCAAGCGGAAAAAGAAAAAGCGCCGGTAGGAAATCGAAGAGGGATTAGGCCCAAAGCAAAAGTGCAGTAAAAAGCATAAGCCGGTGACGGAATTTCGTTGCGCGCAGGCAAAAAGCATTGTAGGGCTTGCTGTTAGTATCCGCAGCGGGCGCCTGACGCGCAATTGCCGGCCGGAAAGGGGGTGAAACAGGGATGTCGGTCAAGATACGAATGGCCCGGGTGGGGCGGCGGAAAGCCGCCTATTTCCGGATTGTCGTTGCGGATTCGCGTCGAGCCCGCGACGGGCGATTCATCGAAATTCTCGGCCGCTATCAGCCGTTGCAGAAAGAGGACAAGCAGATCTACGTCAACGAGGAACGCGCGCTGAAGTGGTTGAAAGACGGTGCATTGCCTTCGGATACGGTTCGTTCCATCTTTCGGAAGCTCGGTATCATGCGCAAGTTCCACGAGATGAATCAGGCGCGTCGGCTGGCGGCCAAACAGGCCGCGCAAGCCCCAGCAGCCCAGCCGACCGCTTGAGGTTCGCGGTCCGGGTCGCCGAGGAGGACCGCCCGGACAAACGCGTATAAGCGTGAGGGGGCAGAGCCATAGATCGTTCATTACGCAGTTGTCGTCTGAAGCCGAACAAGGCATAGCTCTGCGAAGGAGGAAGCTGTCGTGAGCGAGATGAAAAACCTCGTGCAGTTCATGGCCGAAGCTCTGGTGGACCATCCCGAACAGGTCAGCGTCAACGTAGTCGAGGGTGAAAACAGCGTGATCCTCGAGCTGAAAGTTGCACCGGATGACGTCGGCAAGGTCATCGGGAAGGGGGGCCAGACGGCCAAAGCCATGCGCAAAATCCTCAGTGCGGCCGCCACAAAACTGAAAAAGAAATCGCTCCTGCAAATCGTCGAGTAAGGTGTTTGCTCAACGGGCTGGCTCCGGCAGGTTCATTCTGCGGCGCGGGCAGGGGGAGAGGGTTGGATATCAGACACCCTGTCCCCAACCGTTGCTTTGAAGACGGGATGTTACATGTCCATGCTCGAACGTCCTGACGGGAACGATATGGTTTGGCTGGGGCGAATCGTCCGCGCCCAAGGACTTCGCGGAGCCGTGCGGATAGCGCCTTTCGGAATTACCCCTGAGATTGCCGACGCTCTGGTGGGCAAGCGGGTATGGCTGAGGCCGCCCAAACCGGAAGCCGTGGCCGAAGAAACCATTCTGGATTCTTCGCGCTGGCATCGAAGCGTATGGATCGCCGAGTTTGCCGCATGCCGGTCGCGCACCGAGGCCGAAGCGCGCGTCGGCTGGGAGGTCGGCCTTGTCGAAGATGAACGGCCGGCTCTTGGCGACAATGAGTATTATCCAGACCAATTGGTGGGCTTGGCAGTGGTGGACGACGCCACGGGCGAAGTGTTGGGAGAAGTGGTGGGCATTCAACCGCAGCTGGCCGCCGATTTGCTCGAGGTGAAACGGCCGACGGGCAAAAGATTTCTGATCCCGCTGGTCCGCGCGATGATTTGTAAAGTGGAACTGGCTTCCCGCTCAATCCGGGTGAATTTGCCGGAAGGTCTGATTACATTGAACCCGTAGGAAATGCCGCGGGTGAAGTCTCCGACAATAATCCCATGCCGCTTCGGATAGACATCCTTACGCTGTTTCCGGAAATGTTCGAGGGGCCGGGGCCGCTGTCATCGAGTATGATCGGACGGGCACGCGCCGCCGGTCAGGCGGACATCCGCATTCGCAACATCCGCGACTGGACTCATGACCGCCACCGTGTCGCTGATGATACACCCTATGGAGGCGGGGCGGGGATGGTCATGAAGCC
>JAOAGV010000128.1 GCA_026415575.1 Candidatus Sumerlaeia bacterium | reverse complement strand
CGGACAGAAAAGGCGCTGATTGTCGCGCTGTGTATTGCCGGTCTTGCTGTTCAACTCTGCGGTCTGCTGGTTGGGCCAACCGCCTATCACGGTGCAACGCAGTTTCTGGCCGGCAGCCGTCTGCGCGAAACCACCGGACAAGTGCAACCTCTGGCCGACCGCGAGCAATTGCTTCTGTTCAGTCCGCCGCAATCGCCGCTGGTGGGCAACTGGCCAATTATCGCCCATGGCCGCCTAGATTGGTTCGGCGTGCGTTTCGGGCAGTTTTTCCCTGCGCACCTTCTCGTATGGCTTATAGGATTCTTGGCATTGGCAGCCGGAATTAGCGCGTGGCGACTGCTATCGGCCATTCGAAAGGTGGCATCGGGAGACGATTCCAAGCCTATCGAGCCGCTGCCGGTTGGCGACTTGTTTCCTTGCGACCGGCGTCAGGTTAAAATCGCGGTGCTGGTCCTTTTGTTGAATTTCGCCGTTCTGTTTGCTTTGCTGGTGGGTTTGCGCGGCAATGGCCTCCGATGCACTGAACGCATGGAGCTGGGTCGGGGACAGATCATAACGCACCCCGTAAAAAGGCCCATAATTTACCTCGACGAAGACTCCACGGTTTCGCCCGAACTTCGCTCATTTACTACAGAATGGACCGGCTGCCTCGAAGCGCCGGTTTCGGGCGAGTATAGCTTTTACACTGTTGCGCAAGGGGCGTTTGAACTGGAAATAGCCGGCCGACTGGTGTTGAAGAACGATGCAGCCGGCGGACGCCGCTCGCAGCGCGCAGAACTTAGCCTCGAGCGCGGCATCCATCCTATCTACTTGCGTTATACGGCGCCCGCGGCCGCCCCTTCGCCGGAATTATCGGACCAGTCGGACGCGTCCGACCGGAATGATAAAAGAACTCCGCAAACCATCGCACGCCTGATGCAGCTATACTGGACTCTTCCCGGCGGAGGAGAGTACCAGCAGGTTATCGGCCGTGCATGGCTTTATCCGGACTATCCGTCGCAGCAAAGACGGTGGCTTGCCCAAATCTACCGGATGAAAATCGGCTTTGTGTTGGTTTCCATTATTGCCGTATGGTGGCTTTGGTTGAGCAAGGATACTAAATTGAAAAGAGAGGATATATACGATACATCCTTAGAAAAAACATGAAGAAGAAAAAACGGCTAACCACTGATTTCCCAAGTCTTCATACGGTAAATGATCTGCACAGGTAAGCGAATCTGTGCAATGCTGTGAAATTTGGGGTTAGCCTCTCTTCTGGTTTCATCCTTTTTTATTGCATCTGCCGTTGGCACTCGCCTAAAGTTCAACGCACTCGCTACGTTGGACCACCATCCGCGAGCGTCAAAAATCCCGAAAAAGGCGATACCGCTTTTTGCCGGTTTTCCAGCGCACCGCACTTGCCCGGTCTTTTACTGAGGTTGCCCAACCATGCCCCCGTTGCCGCCCAAGAAAAAAGTTGAACTCGATCCCACGCGAACGCTGCCGCACAATCTCGACGCCGAGCGCGCCGTGCTGGGCTCGATCTTGATAGACGCCAGCACCATTCCGATTGTCAGCGACCTGCTGCGTGCGGAGGATTTTTACTCGACTGCGCATCAACGCATCTTTGAAGCTGTCCTGCGCTTGTCGCACGCCGGCAAGCCTGTGGACCTGATGACGCTGGCTGATGAAATCCGCAGGGCCGACCAGATGGAAGCGGTCGGCGGCCTTGCCTATCTCAGCACGCTGGAGCAGCATGTTCTCTCGACCGCCAACGTCGCCCATCATGCACTGATTGTGCGGCAAAAAAGCCGCCTGCGACGCCTGATCATCGGCACCACCGAGATTCTCGACGACTGTTACCGCGACGAACGCGACCCGGACGAGATATTCGAGGACGCCCAGAAGAAGGTCTTCGAGATTGCCCATGACCGCCTCAGCCGCAGTTTTACCCACGTCAGCGGGATTGTGGACCGCGGCCTCGAGTTTATCCAGCGCCGCCGCTCCGATCACACCGAAATTACGGGCGTCAAGACCCACTTCGATCATCTTGACCAGATGACGCTGGGCTTTCAACCCAGCGACTTGATCATCATTGCCGCGCGGCCCTCTATGGGCAAGACAGCATTCGCGCTCAACATCGCCGCCAACGTGGCGTTGTTTGATGGAAAGCCGGTTGGCATTTTCAGCCTCGAAATGAGCGCCGATCAAATCCAGCAGCGCCTGCTGAGCTCTCTGGCCCGCGTTCCGATGTATCTGATCCGTTCAGGTTATTTGTCGCACGGACAATTTGAAATCATTCAGGAAAAAGCACGGATTCTCAAGCAAGCGCCCTTGTATATAGATGATACATCGGCGCTAAACATTCAGGATTTGCGCGCCCGTGCCCGCCGCCTCAAGGTCGAGGTGCCCGACCTCGCCATGCTTGTAATTGATTATATTCAGCTGATGCGCGGCTCCGAGCGGGCGTCGCGCGAGAGCCGGCAGCGGGAAGTGGCGGAAATCGCAGGGGAATTGAAGGCGCTCGCGCGGCAGCTCAACATTCCGATTGTGGCTCTATCGCAGCTCAGCCGCCTGATCGAGCAGCGCGAGCGGACAATTGCGCGGCCCAAGCTCAGCGACCTGCGCGAGTCGGGTGCCCTTGAACAGGACGCCGACGTGGTGATGTTTGTCCACCGCAACCCGGCGCACGAGCCGCCACTCGATCAAACCCTCGACGACGGGCAGCAGCCGGAGCCGGTTCGCGCTTCGATCATTATCGGCAAGCAGCGCAACGGCCCCACTGGTGAAGTGCAGATGCTGTTTGTCCGCCAGTTCACCCAGTTTGTTACATTGGCCCGGGACTATTGGGAGCGGCGCTAGTTTGCCCAATCGGTTCCATAAACGCACGGCGAAGAAGTACCGCGCTTCCCCCCAGACTGACCCAAAGACATTGCGAGCCAAGCACAGCAAAGCCGACATTGCGGCCGGCGCCCTGCGAAAAACGCGAAAAAAGTCTTGCGCAAGGGCGGGAAATGGGAACACAATTGGCATCTGGAGTGGCGGTCAAAGTGGGCTTCAGCCCGCTTTTGTTTTATATGCGGAGCAATTTTCACCCCTGAGATTCTCCTGCGCACTGATCTTTGCATCGGGCAGGAGGGAGAAATTGGACATGTTGCAAAATCTTACTAATTTCGTTCGACAACTCAGCAAGGAAAAGGACCTTGAACCCGAAGTAATCAAAGAGGCCATCGAGCAGTCGCTGGTTGCGGCATCGAAGAAAAACCTTTCCCATTTCCGAAACGCCCGCGCCTCGCTCGATCTGGCAACCGGCCAGCTGGACTTGTTGGTCACCAAAACGGTGGTGGAGAAAGTAGACAATCCCCGGCTGGAAATTGATCTTCGCTCGGCGCGCAAGATTCGTAAGGATGTGCGCCTCGGCGAGGATATCGAGGTGGTTGTGGACCCCAGCGTGTTCGGGCGCATAGCCGCCCAGTCCGCGCGCCAAGTCGTCATGCAGCGTTTGCGCGAAGCCGAACGGCAGAAGATTTATGCCGAGTTCAAGGAAAAGGTCGGCCAGGTGGTCACGGGCATCGTCCAACGTTTCGAGCGGCGCGATGCCGTGGTCAACATCGGTCGTGCGGAAGGAATCTTGCCGCTGAATCAGCAGCCCTATGGTGCGCGCTACCGGATTGGGGAACGGTTGAAAGTGCTGATCACGGAGATTGAACGCACGTCGCGCGGTCCGGTCATCCGGCTTTCGCGCACCGACCCCGAACTGGTGCTGAAGCTGTTTGAACAGGAAGTGCCGGAAGTGGCTGACGGAACGGTCAAGATACTCGCGGTGGCGCGCGAGGCCGGGGTTCGAACCAAAGTCGCTGTAACCAGCACCAATCCCGACGTGGACCCCGTGGGCGCCTGCGTGGGCATGAAAGGCTCGCGCGTGCAAATGATTGTGCGCGAGTTTGAAAACGAAAAAATTGACATCGTCCCCTACAGCAATAATCCGGCGACGTTCATTACGGCGGCGCTCAATCCGGCAAAAATTGTCTCGGTCAAAGTCCGGCCGGAAACCGGCGAAGCCGACGTGCTGGTTGCCCGCGGCAATTTGTCTCTGGCCATCGGCAAGCGCGGTCAAAACGCCCGCCTCGCCGCCAAGCTGACCGGCTGGAAGATCAACATCAAGGGCGAGGAGGAAACGGAACTGGAAGCGGCGGCGGCGGAAATCCGCCAGCGATATTTGACCGATTTTCTCCAGCAAATTACGGACTTGACGGATTTCCAGCGCGACATCATCTTGAAGTCTAGCTACAACTCGGTGGAAAAACTGGCCACGGCCGACGCCGCCTCGCTGATGAACCTGCTCCAGTCGTCCGAAGAACTGGCCAGCCAGTTGATTTCCGACGCGCAGGAGTATCTGGATGCGCTGGCCGAGATGCAGCAGGCGGAGACCGAGAAAGAGGCCGCCGCTGCGGCTGCGGCCGGATCGCCCGTCGGGGGAGAATCGTCAAGCGCAGAAAAGGACAGCGAGCGGGCAGCCGAAAGTCCGGCTGAGCCATGACACGACCCTGTTGGGCGCACTAGGGTTCACGACGCTGAAAGAGTTTCTCTTGACGGAATACGCAGGGGATTGAGCTAATTGCTTTTTGAGGGCGCGAACGCGGAAGAACGGATGGGAAGCCACGCATGAGAGTATTTGAACTGGCCAGAACGCTGGGAATTGAAAGCAAAGACCTGATCGCGGAATTGAAGAAGATCAAGGTGGTGGTGAAGTCTGCTTCCTCGTCCATCGAAGACAAGCATGTGCGCAAGATTATGGAACGCCTCGAAAAGCGAAAAGCTGAAGAGGCGGTCAAAAAACAAAAAGAAGAAGTCGAGCGCAAGCGGAAGGCGCAGGAGGAAGAAGCCCGCAAGAAACTGGAGGAAGAGGAGCGGAAAAAACGCGAAGAAGAGCGCAAGCGCGAGGAAGAGGAAGAACGGAAAAAACGCGAAGAGGAAGAGCGCAAGCGCCGCGAGGAAGAACGGAAAAAGCGTGAGGAAGAAGAACGTCGCAAGCGCGAGGAAGAAGAACTCCGCAAGAAAAAAGAAGAAGAAGAAAAACGCAAAGCAGCCGAAGCTGCAAAGCGACACGTTCCATCCGCTGAAAAGGCCAAAGTCATCGCACCACCGCCCCCGCCGCCTCCGCCGCCATCGCCCCCACAGCGCAAAGGGAAAAAGCGCGAACGCGAGCGGGAACGTGAACAAGACGAATTGAAACCGCTGGAAATCATTGAGTTGCCGACCATCGAGGTGATGAAACTCGATGATCCGCGCAAACTCTATGCGGAACGTTCGCGTCGCCGCGCCAAGCAGCGCAAACGCGACCGAAAAGGCAAAGCCGCGGAGGGCGAATTTGAGACCGGCGCCGACGTCGCCACCGCGGTTCCTCCGCCGCGGGCCCGCCGCATCCGTCCCAGCTTTGTGGTGCCGACGGCCCGCCGCGAGGCGGCTCCAGCGCCGCCGGCGCCCCCGAAGCCGGCTGAGCCGAAAATTGTCAAGTTACGCGGGGAACTCACGGTCGGCCAGTTTGCCGAGAAAATCGGCGTTCCCGCCAGCGACGTCATTGCAAAACTGCTGACGTTGGGCGAACCCCGCACAATCAACCAGCCCATCGAAAGCGCCATCTGCGAATTGCTGGCACCCGAATTCGGTGTTCAGATCGAGATCATACCGGAAACCGACGAATACGACTTGCGGCAATTTGCCGTTGAAGACAATCCGAAAAATATGGTCCGCCGTCCGCCGGTCGTAACGATTATGGGCCACGTGGACCACGGCAAGACCACACTGCTGGACTACATCCGAAAGTCGCGCGTGGTGGAAGGCGAATACGGCGGGATCACGCAACATATCGGCGCTTACCGGGTCAATACCTCGCGCGGCGAAATTGTTTTTCTGGATACCCCCGGCCACGAGGCCTTCACCTCGATGCGGGCACGCGGTGCCGCGGTTACCGACATTGTGGTGCTGGTGGTGGCGGCCGACGACGGCGTCATGCCGCAGACGGTCGAGGCCATAGACCATGCACGCGCGGCCAACGTTCCGATTATTGTCGCCATCAACAAAATGGACCTGCCCAACGCCAATCCCATGCGGGTACGTCAGGAACTGATGCGCTACAATCTGGTGCCTGAAGAGCTGGGCGGCCAGACCATCTTTTGCGAAGTTTCGGCCAAGACAGGCCGTAACGTGGATTATCTGCTCGAAATGATCGCCCTGCAGGCCGAGATGCTCGAGCTCAAAGCCGATCCAAAGCGACGGGCAGAGGGGATTGTTGTCGAGGCGCGTGTAGACCCGCAGCGCGGCGCCATAGCAACGCTTCTGGTGCAAAAGGGCACGTTGCGCACCGGCGATGTGCTGGTGATTGGCCGGCAAAGCGGCCGCATTCGCGCCATGTCCGATGAAAACGGCCGGCCGGTCACTGAAGCCACGCCCGCCCATCCCGTCGAGGTACTCGGCCTGGGCGGTTCGCCCGAAGCGGGCGAACGTTTTCTGGTCATGCCGGATGAACGGGCGGCCCGGGAGGTGGCGGCGATTCGCGACGACCGTCGCCGCCAGCGACTCCTCGGCACCTTGGGTCAGCGCCAGCAGGTAACGCTGGAAAACCTTCACAGTCTGGTCGAAGAAGGCAAAGTCAAAGAGCTGTATCTGATTCTGAAGGCCGATGTGCAGGGCTCGGTCGAAGCAATCTGTCAGGCATTGAACCGCCTGCCGATGGAAAAGATCAAAATTCGCATCCTCCATGCCGCCGTTGGACCGGTTACTCTTTCCGATGTCAATCTGGCCAAGGCCTCGGATGCGGTGATCATTGCCTACAACGTCCGCCCGGATACGGCGGCGCAGGAACTGGCCGAACGGGAAGGCGTCGAGATCAAATCGTATCGAATTATCTACGAACTTTTAGACGATGTGCAAAAAGCCATGACGGCGGCGTTGGAGCCGGAAACCCGCGAGGTCGCCCTCGGACGCGTCGAGGTCCGCCAGACGTTCCGCATTTCCAGAGTGGGAGTTGTGGCGGGCTGTTATGTGGTGGAGGGCGAAGTGCGCCGCGACGCCCGCGCACGGCTGGTGCGCGACGGCATAGTGGTTTTCGACGGCAAGATTGCCTCGCTGCGCCGCGTCAAAGAAGACGTCGAACGCGTGCCCAGCGGCCTCGAATGCGGCATCGCCCTGGCCAACTATCAAGACATCAAGGAAGGCGATATTTTGGAAATCTACCGGACGGAGGTCATTCCGGTTAAACTCTAACGTTGCCTTTGGCCACAACCCAAAAGATCGGAAGCAAGAGGTTAGAAGTTAGAAAAGATCTTCGCAAACGGGCTGAATGTTTCAACAGAAGAGTCGAAGCATGGTATGTATGTCACCAAACCTTTGGAGTGCGGCAGCCATGATGCTGCTTTGCTCTCCGACGGCCTAAAACCAGCAAACGGGACTTTTTACGGGAAAACAAACGTTTCTTTTCTCAACGGGCGATTAGAAAAAGCGGCAGCATGGCTGCCGCACTCCAAAGATAGCGTGGCCTATGGCCACGAAAGAAGATGTCAGAGGAAAGAGGTTGGAAATCAGAAAAGATCTTCGCAACATAGCTAGACCCTTAAACGAAAGAGTCTAAATATCGGCGCATGCCTTGGCGACGAGGTTGTATGCGCCTGTTTTCCCCCCGATAGTTGATTGCATAAAACCGAACAAGGGCCGGAATCATGGAGCCCGAAATTACCACCTCGACAAGCCCGCTCAACCTGCCTCTGGCTGGCGAAGTGGATTTTGATTTCTTCTCAACGTGGCAGCGGATTTCCGGCATCGGCAGCTTCCAGCATCTCGTCCCCATGCCTCATCCTTCGACTGCGCGCCATGAGCTGCCGGCCTTGCTGGAACTTCACGAGGGCGGCCGAACCGAGGTGATCAACTCAGAGGCCCAGTGGGAAACCAAGCGGCGTCATCTGCGCGAAAACCTCGAATGGCTGGTGGGTGAACTTCCGCAACCGGCCAAATCCGTCAAAGCCAAGACGATCTTCGAGACCGCCTGCGCCGGCTATGTGCGTCGAAAAATCAAACTCCAAATCGAGCGCGAGATTTCTTCACAGATCCTTTTCCAGTCCAACGCCAACGGACGCTCGCGCCGCCGCTTGCTTCTGACCGTCGAGAGCGAGTCCATTCCCGGCTATTTGTGCGTGCCCAACAACGTGCGCGTTCCCAAACCGGCGGTAATTTGCCTGCATCAGTTCAATCGCTCCGCCGGTGCGCGCGAATCCGTTGGGCTTGAATCAGAATCTCAGGACGTGGCCTTTGCCGACGAGCTGGCCCGCCAAGGGTTTGTCACGCTGGCGTTGGATCTACCGGGATATGGTGAACGCACAGCAGCCGACCAGACCGCCGCCCAGCAGGTCGTGGACTTCTATCGGGCACATCCCCGCGGTTCGCTTTTGGGACGCATGGTCTGGGAAGTATCCTGTGCGGTGGATTATCTTGCCTCGCTGGATGTTGTGGACGGCCGCCGCATCGGCTGTATGGGCCATTTGCTCGGAGGCATTGCGGCGATTTTTTCCGGCGCTCTCGACGAGCGCATTCGCGCTGTGGTGGCCTCGGCTGCCTGTGCCACATTCCGCAGCCAGTTCGAGCATGGGATCGCGCGCTCAATCTGGTGTAACGGAACCGGGCTGTTGCCGATTTTTGGTTTCTTCAACCCGGAGGTCGAGGGGGGCATTCCCATTGAATATCACGAAATTGTCGCCCTGATTGCGCCCCGGCCATTGTTTTTGTGCTCGCCCATGCGCAATGAGTTTTTCCCCCGCGAAGGGCTGGAGGAAGTCGAAAACCATTTGGCCAACCTGTATGCGTTTTTGGGCCATCCGGAACGCCTGTCGGTCAGCTATCCGCACTACTTCATTTATTTCCCACCGGAACTGCGGGAAGAGTCCTACCAGTGGTTGGTCCGATTTTTGTGATAGCTTTTTTGACGTTCTGGTTTCGCCATACCGGCACGAATCAAGGAGAGTTGTCGTGTGTCTGGCTATTCCAGCCAAATTAGTGGACGTCCATGGCGATGAAGGCGTTATCGAGATTGGCGGGTCGCGAAAAACCGTCATGCTGACGCTGGTGGCCAATGCGCAGCCGGGCCAATATGTGCTCCTACACGCCGGCTATGCCATAGAAATTATTGACGAGGCGGAAGCGCAGGAACTCGCCGCCCTCCATCGCAGTGTTCTGGATTCCGAGGGAGACAAGCCATGAGCGACCGGTCGCGGGTGCAGTCGCTTTGCCGGGAGATTGCCCATTGGGCCGACGCTGCCGGCCGGCCGCTGACGCTAATGGAAATCTGCGGCACCCACACCATGGCGATCTACCGCCATGGCATCCGCACGTTGCTTCCGGAGTCGGTGACTTTGATCAGCGGTCCGGGCTGTCCGGTTTGTGTAACTCCACAGAGCCAGATAGACCTGATTGTGGAACTGGCACGCCGGCCTGAAGTTACGGTGGCTACGTTCGGCGACATAGTCCGCGTGCCGGGGACGCAGTCGTCGCTGGAACAGGAACGTTCGCGCGGGGCGGATGTGCGTATCGTTTATTCAGCGCATGATGCAGTGCAACTGGCGCAGGCGGCACCGGTGCGCGAAGTCGTTTTTGTCGCCATCGGATTTGAGACAACCGCGCCGACTGTTGCAGCGGCTGTGGCAGAAGCCCGCGAGCGGGGCGTGCACAACTTCAGCATTCTTCCGGCAAACAAAACTATTCCGCCGGCCATTGCGGCACTCCTGAAATCGGGTGAAGTGAAACTCGACGGCTTGATTTGTCCGGGACATGTCAGTGTGATTATTGGCTCGGATGCCTATCAGCCCTATGCGGCCAAGTATCGTATTCCTTGTGCCGTGGCCGGATTTGAACCGGTCGAGGTTCTCGAAGCAATCGTTGCGCTTGTGCGGCAGGCGGCTGAAGGCCGTGCCGAGGTGGAGAATCTCTACGGCGTGTGGGTCAAACCTCACGGCAATCGGCGGGCGCAGGAAATGATCCACGCCGTTTTTACGGCAGGCCCTTCGCGCTGGCGCGGCTTGGGGGTAATTGAAGGAAGCGGACTGTTTCTGCGCGGGGAGTATGCGGCATTTGACGCCATGCAGCGGTTCGGTCTGGTCGAACCGTCTTCGTCCGAGCCGGCGGGTTGCCGGTGCGGCGATGTGTTATGCGGGCGGATCCGTCCGGCGGACTGCCCCTTGTTTGCCTGCGTGTGCACGCCCGACAGCCCGGTCGGCCCCTGCATGGTTTCGACTGAGGGGTCGTGTTCGGCGGCCTATCGCTACGGGCGCAGGGCAGCGTGAAACGGTGCTTGCATTTTGGTAGCATTTGGCGCAGCACTTACGCCTGAATGAGGACACAAACTACCGAAATAAAAGAGGAGAAAACAACCCATGAAACTCTGGCTGAGGATTTTGTTGTCAGGCCTGCTTTTTGACATGGCTGTTGGCGCGGCGATTGCGGGCGAGGCGGCGCCTTCCCCGGCTGCCCCCCGGCCCATCCGCATAGCCTATGTGGATGTGGGTATGATTACCGAAAAATCCAAGGTGCTTCAGGAACGCATCAGTGCCCTACAGCAAGAATTGGAGAGCAAGCAACGGGCTTATCAGACTAAATACGACGAACGGCAAAAACTGGTGCGGCAGCTGTCGCAACAAGAAACCGTTTTGACTGCCGCCCAGACGGCCCAGATTAAAGAGCAAATCCGTGCGTTGACCGATGAACTCGACCGCCTCCAATACGATGCGGATCGCACGATGAACCGACAAGGCGGCCAGATTATCGGCGATGTTCTCGACGAACTGATTGCCGCCGTCGAGCGCGTGGCCAAGGCACAAGGGGTGGACTTGGTGTTCCGCAGCGACGCCCTGCTTTATGCCTCCGAGCGCGTGGATTTGACCGACAGCGTGATTGCGGAACTGGATCGCAGTCTGAGCGCGCCCAAGCCGGCAATCAGCCCGGCCGGAACCCCCGCGCGCCGCTCCCCTACCCCAACGCCCACGCCCGCTCCGGCCCGCCCAACACCCGCTACCGGCAGCACAGGCAAATCGCCCCGCAGCGACACCGATTCGCCGGTGGGAAAATAGGCAGGGACTACCTTTACACGGAACCGCCAAGTAGCGGAAATTTCGAGAAAACACGGCGGGGGTTTCCCACCGCGCGGGCATGATCGTGTTCATAGAGGCGGAATACTGCAAATCGGATTGCCTCTGAACGCTTTGGTTGTGACCAAAGGTCACGTTATCTTTGGAGTGCGGCAGCCATGCTGCCGCTTTTTTCATCGTCCGTTGTGAAAAGTAATGTTTGTTTTCCCAGAAGGGGGGCCCCGTTTGGCTGGTTTGAGTTCGTCGTAAAGCAAAGCGGCAGCATGGCTGCCGCACTCCAAAGCTCTGGCCAAATGCATATTATACTTGGACTCTTCGGTTTAAACATCCAGCCAATTTTGCGAAAATCTCTTCTGAGTTCTACCCTCTTGCCTCTGACCGCTTTGGTTGTATTCGGAGGTCATGTGAGCAAATAAATACGGAACCGGCTCCGCAGGAAAAAGAAAACGGGAGACCTTTTTGGGTCTCCCGTTTGTTTCATTTTTGAATCCTGCACGGGCACATCCTTTGTTTCATTTTTGAGTCCCGTGCGGGGACATCCGCCGGAAGCATTTAGCGGTAGATTTCCCAGCGGCGCGTACGTAACTGGCCCACAACCGGCGCTTCGTTCGAGTAGGCGCTATTGCCCGCCGGATTGTAGGCGCGGACGCGGTAAGTATAGGAGCTGCCCGGCGTCAAACCGCCGTCCTGATACTGCGTGGTATTGGCGCCTACGATGGCCACTTCGAACCACGGGCCGGTGCCTTCGCGACGCTCAATCTTGTAGCCCGACTCGCGTTGCACGTCACCCCAGTTCAGCTGCGCGCCGGTTAGACCGGCCGGGGCCGCCGTCAGACCCGACGGGGCAACGGGAGCCGGTTCACCTGCGTTCACTGCGTCCTCCATCGTCCATTGAACCACGCGCTGCAGCAGGAGAATGCCGTTGACCGTTGGTGTGGTCATGCTATAGGCGTGATAGCCCAAACAGGCACGCCGTCTTGGCGTGGGGTCAGAGCCCGCCGGTGGCGGTAC
>JAOAGV010000127.1 GCA_026415575.1 Candidatus Sumerlaeia bacterium | reverse complement strand
AATGTACACAAATACACACTCACCGGAAAAAGACACATCCGCATGAGTCGGCGGGAATTGCAAAACCGCCCGACGGCCATCGCCGGATGCTCTGCGAACAAGCCGCACCGACGCCGCATTTGCACTGCACGACCCCGCAGAGCCCGTTTCAAAACTCAATCCCGTTCCAATGGCGAAGGCCGAAGCGAAGCGGCAGGACAATGGCCGCCGCATGAACCGCGACCAATCCGGCCACGCACAGCAGCCCGACCCACGACAGCAGGCTCTCGCGCAGCGAGTAGTTCAGCAGGAGCGTTTGCGTGGCCAGGGGCACTTCGAGCGCCACGACCGCGCCCAGATAGATCAGGCTGATCATCACGCTGACCGTGCCGCCGAGGCCGTTGGCAATGCGCGCGGGATTGTCCTCGCGAAAATTCGGCGTAAGCGCCCCCAAGCCGACGGCAATACTGGTCAGACCAAATGAGACCAGAAAGATGGTCGTCGTGGACAACACCATGATGTAGGGGCCGACGCCGAGCAGAAGGTTCGAGAACACCATCAGGAGTTCCGCCAGGGTGAACGACACCGCCCAGCTCAGAAAGTATTTCTCCCAGATCAGGCGCGTGCGCGCAATCGGCGCCAGCCCGATAATCCAGTATTGCCGCCCTTCGAGACTGGGCATCGGATAGACAAAGCGCGTGGTGAAGATCGAGAGGATAAAACACGTGCCGCCCATGTTCAGGAATGACAGAATCATCTGCCAGCGCGGCACCAGCAGGCTGATGCCCGAGGTGCTGGTGGCCGCATTGCGGATGCTGGCTATGTAGATGGCCAGCAAGCTGAACAGGATGATCAGCTGAGTCCACTGGGCGGGGTCGCGGCAGAAGGTTTTCATGTCCTTGACCACCAACGCGCGGTCGGACGGCATACGCAGCGGCAGCCACGCCCCGATGCGGTCGAGGATCGAGGAACCGCCCTTGATCTCGACCTGCGATGCGGACTCGCGCGCCAGCGACCAGCCCCGATAGTAGAGCGGCGGAATGAGCCACAGGCAAACCTGCACGGCCATCATTGCCGTGCTCGCCAGCATGGCGAACCAGTACAGAAAATCCCCCCACTGACCGTTGGCCAGCGCAAGGGTGCCTTGGGCCAACCAGTAGTTGGGGAATATCGGAATGGCCCCGACCATCAGAAACGACATGATGCGGTCGAAATCCACCTCGCCGGTGTGGAGGATCAGCTGGCGCCCGCCGACAAGGCGAACCATCAACACGATCAGCACCATGACGACAACAAACAGCACGATGCTGAGCGTGCGGGTTTTGCGCGCGGGGAAAAACGCCGACAGCGTCATTGTAATCATTGCGCCCAGCGCGCCCGGAATAATCGTGAAGGGAATGACCAGCAGAACCACGCCGCCGTAAAAACTTGAATCCACACCCTTGGCCGCACCGTAGGAAACAAAAATCGGCAGCGAGAGCACCAAAAACGCCCATGAACTGTAGAGAATGGATTCGATCAGTTTATACACAAACACTTGGCGGTAGGTAAGTGGAAGGCTGAGGAAGTATTCCACCTCTTTGGAAATATAGGTTGTGGTCAGCGTGATGATCAGGTTGCTGAAGACCAGCATCGAGAAAAAGGCCATGAGGATCATGCCGAGGAGGCGTTCGACCAGCGGCGGGCCAAAGACCTCTTGGGCGAGCAGGAACTCCAGCACTTCGTAAAGCATCAGCGTTCCGCCGCCCAGAACGAGCGCCGCAAGCACCAGTGCCACCAGCAAATGGACAAGGATATGTTTCTTGAGATTGCGAAGGTAGTTGTCCGCAATCCGGCACTTCAGGCGAAAGACGGTCCACGTTTGCGAGGGCATAATTCAGACCCGACCCGGCGGCTGTTTCCGGGGCGCGGCGTCGGGGAAGAACGGTTCGTGGGGATCGTCTTCCTCAAGGCCGAGCTCGACCCGGCGGCGCTTGCGAAGCCGCTCAACGTAACTTTCAAGGCTTGCCCACGTTACGCGCGTCTGGCGAATGCCCAAATTGACGGCTTCGAGTTTGCCTTCCGCAATGAGGTTGTAGATGCGCTTCTTGCTGACGTCCAGTATTTTTGCCACGCGCGGAATGCGAAGCAGCTGTTCCATAAAGGGGGCTCCTTTCGGCCGGGGATGGAGCCGGCGGGGTGGAGAAGCGGGCCGGTGTGTCGAAAAAACCCACTTCTCCCCCACCGCCGGCAAACCAAAGCAGCCGAAACCGTAAGCGCGGAAGACCGTTTTTGTCTCTTGGCGGCTTCTGTTTTGTGTCTGGATTACCTCTGGTTTTTGTTTGGGTCCGTGCAGAATCGCGGGCGGGAATTCACTTCGCCATAAACTCGCGCAGGGTGGTCAGAAGGGGATTCAGGCGGTCGCCGGCCACAAGGCCCGTCCGATGGATGGCTTCGCCGTCCCAGTTCCACCACATCCAGTGGATGCGGTACTTTTCATGCAGCGTGAGAAGGGCCTCCAGCCAGTGTCGCGGCGATTCGTCCGGCCCGAGAAACGTGATGCCAAACTCCCCGTGGCACAGTTCGGCTCCACGGTTGCGGATGCTGAAGCGAAGCGGTGGCAGGAGCCGTTCTTCGAGAGACTCGGCGCTGACAAAGGCCTCCCTGTGGGGCTCGTAGCGGGGGAACCAGATGTCGCGCTGATAGGAATCGAAAGCGTGCGGGCCGTAAAAGTGAAACTCGCAGATGGTGTTGGGATCGCCGGTCGCTTCGAGGCGGTCGAAGTCTTCGGGTTGCGCCCAGCCGTTGGCGCTCTCGATGAAGATCGTATGCGTGGTGTCGTGTCGGCGAATGGCGGCGGTGGCATCGCGGATAAACCGGTTGTATTCGGCCCACGGCACGGTTGCCGGCTCGTTGAGCAGGTCGTAGGCAACGGCGTCGCGCGGCAGGCCGGCGCAGTGTTCGGCCACCTTGCTCCAGAAATCGAGCAGCAGTTGGCGGGCGGCGGGTTTGTGGCGCCAGTAGCGGGCCGAATTGGGCGGCGCGCCGCCGATCTCCTTCAGCGGATGGTCGGCATTCCAAAACCAGTTCAGCACACAGAGCAAATTTTGGCGGCGATGGCGCGCAATCAGATCGTCGAGCCATGCCGCGGCGGTGGCATCCCAGCGGAGACGGCCTTCGAGACCGCTGCGCCCACCCGCCCCGCTCTCAAAGAAGCCTTTGACATACCAATCGGCATCGAAGGCAATTTGTGGTCGGCAGGCATTGGCGCCCCATGCGCGCAAACGGGCGAAGTCGGCGTCGCCCATTGTCCGAACCTCGGCGAATGTGCCAACGCCCTTCCAGTGCACACGCGGTTCGAGCCGGTTGTATTCATAGGTGAAACTGCGCGGTCCCAGCCGCGCCATCGCCAGCCCGCACCACGTGGCTGAGGGGTCGGGCGTGTGGGCCGCGCCCGGGGTCAGGCGCGCGCACACTTCCAGCCGGGCATCGGGCCAACCCGACTCATAGGCTTGGTAGAACAGCATGGGAACCGGCGCGAGCAACTCGTGCTCCGTGTTCCAATCGTCGTCGGTTTCGAGATAATCGTAGCCGATTCGGACGCGCGCCTTGTCGCCATACTCCTCATAGAGTTCGGCCCATGCGACCGGATAGTTGCGGATCATGCGGCCCCATCGCGCGCAGATCGAGTCGGTGAACGGACGGGGCGAGAGCGTGCCTTTCTCATCCTTCTGCAGCGGAACAACGCGGCCCAGAGGACGCACCAGTCCGACAATGCCGGGCGATGTGCTGAAGTCCAGAAGCAGCGCTGAACTGCCGGAAGGCTCGCGTTCCCACCGGATTTGCTGCGGCCGGCGCTGGAGAACCACCACCAGAGCCAGAGGACACGACGTGGCGGCGGCCTGATCGGGGTCGGGCAACAGAAGCAGCCAGTTCTTGGCCAACAATTCTCCGCGGACGGTCAGGCCGTATTCCAAGGCGCGGAGTTTCCAATCTTCTTTTTCATCATAAAGCAAATAGCGGGGGGCAGGCCAGCCTTTGGTTTCCCAGCCGCCGATGCGGAATTGGTTCTCCGTTTGTGCGACGAGAATCGCCGGACACAGGGCGCCGCAGTAGGCCGCCTGCCGCGCTCCCGACGCAAAAGTCGCCGCTTGGACGATGCCTGCTTGACAAACCGTGCGAAGGCGTTCGGGGCGCGTGCCTTCCGGATAGAGCTGCACGCGCGGGCCGAGCAGTCCGCCACAATTGCCCTCATTATACACTCGAATGGCCAATGTGTTGGTTGTGCCGAATTGAATGAGGGCAGCGGGAATGGTGAAAAGGCCGCGGGTGTTGCCTTTGGCGGACGGGTCGGACGCGTCGGACGGGTCGGACGATGGTTTGGCAACCGCTTTTCCGTTCACATACAGCCAGTCGCGGTTATTGCCGCCGCGGTCGCCAAGGTCCAGTTCGAGATTGCGGCCGGCCCATGCGGCGGGAATCACGACGGTTTTTCGATACCAAGCAAGGCCGTTGTAAGGTTTGTTATTCTGCCCGCGAAATGCCGGATTATCCATATCATAGCCGAGCCGTTCCCAACCCCATTTGTAGGGAGCGAAGATACGCTTCCATTTCGAGTCGTCGAAATCGGCGCGGGCGCAACCCGACGTAAGACCTTGATCACCGGGATCGAGGGAGAACTTCCAAAGGCCCGCGAGATCGAGCACGTCGGCCGACGGCGGGGCAAACGAAAACTCCCATTGCCGCGGGTCGTTGTCCATTGGCTCGTTGCTGATCACCCAGCCAAGGCGGTTTTGCGTAGAGGTGTTGAGCGGGTCGAGACGGATGCCGAGACGCCGCTCGATGTCGGTGCGAAGTTGGCCGAGAGCGGCATGGCCCTCGGAGGCCAGCCGGCAGCGCACGCTTTCCGGCGTTGCGGCATCAAGCGCGCGGCGGCAATCCCCCTCGATGGACTGGAGGCGCGCCCGCCAAGAGGGTTCGGCCAGCGGCGCCGACGTGGCAAGCAGGTCCAGCTGGAGTTTCAGCGCGCGGCACCCGTTGCGAAGCGAGAGCGCGGAAATGCGTGTCGCAAACGCGGCGGCAGTCTCCAAATATGTCATTTCTGCTTTATCGGGCGGATTGAGAATGCGCTCGACGGCGGGCCAGTCTGCACGACGAATCGGATCATTGGTTTGTGCGGCCACACGTTCGGCTTCTGCGGCGGCGCGCAGAACGCGGCCGAGCAAATCGTCGTCGCGGCCTCGCAGGGCCAGCACATCGGCCACATCGCGCACCTGCCAGAAACGATACTGATCACGGTCGCGCAGGCGTCCGGCGAGAGAACGGAGGCGCGAGGCCGCCGCTTTGGCACGCTGGGCGGGCGTATAGTCGAGCATCAGCGCCTGATGGGCGTTGCCGGCGTAGCCGCGCGGCCCGCCCTGCCGCCGGCGGCTGGTCTTGCCGCGCTCCACCCACGTGGCGTCGCTGCGGATGGCAACGACTTCGCCGTTGGTGCGCACGACACCGCCTTCGACAATGACTTCGCCCGATGCTACGAGCACAATTTCATTTCGCCCGCCGTGGATGACCTCCGTTACATCATAACACTCGATGGTGCCGGCGTCGCAATCCTGTCCAATTTTTTCGCCGTTGAGATAGAGAGTGTATTCGCGGCTGGACCATACCTCCAGCCACGCGCGGGTAATGTCGAGGGGCAGAAGGAGTGTCGTTCCATACGTTTGGCCGCCGCTGAGAAACTCGGCCTCCCAGTCGTCCTTGTAATACCAACGATCAAATCCGGTTTCCCACCATGCGGCCGGCAGGGTCTGCGGCACAGCGAGCCAGAGGGACATAGCGGCGGACAAGAGGCGACAAATTTTCATGCGGGTTTTCTGTCGTGCGGGATGAACTGAAGAAAGTTTTTTTAGTCCTTAAGGCCTTTTCGTCTAAGCATCGAAACATCCGGCCGGTTTGCGAAGATCTTTTCTACCCTCTACCCTCTTGCCTCTAACCTCTACGGCTGCGGCCAAACGCCACGTTAGCTTTGGAGTGCGGCAGCCATGCTGCCGCTTTTCTAATCGTCCGTTGTGAAAAGAAACGTTCGCTTTCCCAGAAAGGGCCCCGTTTGGCTGGTTTGGGACCGTCGGAGAGCAAAGCGGCAGCATGGCTGCCGCACTCCAAAGGATTAGATAAACGCATACCATACTTAGACCCTTTCGTTTAAACATCCAAACATCCGGCCGGGTTGCGAAGATCTTTTCTACCCTCTCCCCTCTTACCACTGACCTCTATTCTTGCGGCCAAGGGCCACGTTAGAACTTGGAAGGGATTGACCGGATAGCCAAATAGAAATACTTTCACCCTTTACCCTGCGCTGGCGGATTTATCTTTATCTTTCCAGTTGGATGCAGACCGACCGGGCTACTTTTCGCGAACGGCCGTCCATTGCAGCGGCGACGGCCAATGGCTCCGGCTTACGGTTCCGCGGCCTTCGCGGGCGCCTAAAACACCGGTGAAAATCGGCCCGCGCTCCTCTTCTTCGCTGTCTGCAGGCGGGATTTCAAAATAGATGCTCGTGCCCCAAGAAATCCAACTTGGCAAAGCGGTCTCCGTGGTCGGACGGTCCATGGCATAGACGGCTTCGAGTCCGATGTCCTTGCGGGGAGCGATCTTCAGGCGTCCATCGAGCGGCCCCGGACTGCCCTGCACAGACACGCGCCAGACACCCGTAATGTCCACGGGATCGCGCCGTGCAACCCACTCGCGCTCGCCGGCACCCGGTCCACGCTCAACCTTTTGGCTGCCTTTGATGAGGTCGCCGTCCACGGTGCCCTTGAACAGAATGGTCGCAGCCTTGGTTCCCTGTCCTACCGTGGCGCGGAATTGAAAATCGCGGCCGGAAAGCGCGACGTCGCGGATAGGCTGTGCGGGCGAATCGCCGACGGCAAGGTTGCCGCTGACCACTTGAAACTGTTGCTGCAACTCCAGCCGGAACCCCTGTTCGCCGGATTCGGTTGCCGAAGTCCAGCGCCATACGCCGCCGACGGGCGCCGGAATGACCCAGAGCAGAATGCGGTTCTCGCGCGCTTTGGCCGAATAGGTGGTCTTGTCCGGCTTCCAGTCGTCCATGTCGAAACAATGGGAGACCACACGGACGCCGGGCCGCAGTTCGCGGAAATACTTCGGACGCAAACTGAGGTTGGTTTCAGCGAGCAAATAGGTGGCTACGACGGTGGCGGGCCGGATGTCGGCGTCGAAGTAGCTGGCGATGACAAAGGTCGTCTTGTCGGTTACGCCGGCGGCCTCGGCGCCTTCCTTGCATTCTTCGATGCGCTGGGGGTCGAGGTCCACGCCGAAGCCGCGCGCGCCGAATTTCTTTGCCGCCGCAATGACAATTCGCCCGTCGCCGCAGCCCAGATCAACCACATAGTCGTCGGCGGTCACCTGTGCGAATTTCAGCATTTCCTCGACCACCTGCGGGGGGGTGGGTTCAAACGGGTCGTTGATGTTCGGCTGTTCCTTGTCGGCCTGAACCGCAGCGGCCAGCGCCAGAACGGCCAGCGTTGCGAAACGCAGGGTTCTTCGATGCCATGGATGCGAAATCATGATGGTTTCCCTATCAGTGAAAATGGGCTAAAAGATCCTCCGCCTTTCTTTCCGGCGTTCGATCGCTCGAGTGGTTCCGCATGAAATTGGAAAATGCAAGTGTTTTGCACAGCAGTGCTTGTCGCGTTTCTGAAATAACGTGGCGGCGCGCGATAATACGGTCGGCTTCCTGCCTCAGATGAACTGCGACGGGGCGGAGTCGGCGCTCTCGGCCCGGCGAATTTCGTCGAACGTCATGGCTTTTTCGCGGATGATGAAATCCGGTGCCTCAACGATGCCCAGCACCTTCTCCAGCAAGGCCTCCGGCTCGAACGGCTTGACCAGATAGTCAGCCGCGCCCAACTGCTTCGCATAGGCGATTTCCTGCGCGCTGTCCTTCGACGAAGCAAACATGAATTTGATTGTCCGCAGATTCCGGTTCAACCGCAACAACTGGCTGAGCTGGTAGCCGCTGAGGCGCGGCATGGAAATGTCCAGAATAATCAGGTCGGGTTGATAGCGGATGATTTTATAAATGGCCGAGACAGGATCATGAACCCCGAATGCCTCGAACCGGTTGCGCAGGACGGCAAGCATGTAGCTGATGATGTCGCGGTCGTCATCCACGATCATGATGCGTGCGCTGACGGTGCCGGCGGCGGCCTCGATGCGCCGCAAGTCGGGCGGCTGCGGCAGATCGCGAACAGTGCCGACCTCCGTGGCCGGTCCCATGCCGCCCGCGGGCGAAACCGCCGTGCGCGTTTCCAGTGTCTCCAGCTCCGTGATTTTATACCGCTTGCGCGTCGGACTCTTGACATCCGAATGGTCCAACGCCTTCCGGCAGGTTTCGAGCAGATGCGCCCGCGACACCGGTTTCCTCAACAGGCGCGAGGCTTCCAATCCGACCAGCCGGTCGCGATAGACCGACTCGTCATGGCCGCTGAGAAAAATCACCGGCACATGGCGAAAGCGAACGTTCTTCCGAATGGCCCGGCATGTGTCTATGCCGTCCACACACGGCATGACGATGTCGAGGATAATCAGGTCGGGTTCGTAGCGTTCGAGCTTTTCAAGGGCATCGAGGCCGTTGAATGCCACCGTGGCCTCGAATTCTTCCGACAAGATTTCCACCAGCGCGCCCAGCACGATTTGGTCGTCGTCCACGACCATGACACGCCATTTTCCCCCGCCGCTCATCGCTGCTCTTTGTTCCCTGCTGTGCATTCCCAGTCGGATGGAATAGTGCGGCAACGCGGCGCCGAAGTCAAGTCAGAAGCGTTCTCGTGGGTTTGATTGGGTGCATCTTCCGAAATTGGGAGAACGTTCCTCCGAGCGCAAGCAAGACCGCCGCCTGACGCCGGAAAATTTTCCCCAATCGCTTTGGAGTGCGGCAGCCACGCTGCCGCTTTTCTGAAAGCGTCGGTCTTCAGTCAAAGCGTCGGCGTTGTGGAAATAACCCACGCTTGGCGGGGTTGAACTTGGGGCAAAAGAAAGCGGCAGCGTGGCCGCTGCAGTCCAAAGCGGACAACGGAGGGGTTGGGTTTGGTACAAAAAAAAGCGGCAGCATGGCTGCCGCAGTCCAAAATCTTTGGCTCGTTAGGCATGGTTTCATTTTCCCGACCGGCCGCTCTTGACAGCCGTACCGTCGCAGCGGGATGAAGAATTTGTTTTCATAGAGGTGCGGCGTTTCCGATTCATTCGAGGGGCGGCCTCCACGCCGACTCCATTGGGTTTGTCCGACCGGCTTCGAGGCCGGACGCCGGGGAAGGCGGTTCCCCCAAGGCGTCATTCCGATGGAAGGTTATGTTTCCGAATTTTGTATGACACAACAGTAAGAGGACCGTTGTTTTTATTAATTGCGCGCGTGGCAGGCCAAGTTCATGCTCCCGCAAAGTATGAGGGTTGGAACCTGTCGGGAAATTTGCAAAATTCGGCTGCAGAGATTTGAAATCTCCTTGCATAGAATAGCGGAAAGAGAAGAGTGCAGGCCATCCCTCAATCCAAAATCCGAAATCTAAAATCCAAACTTTCACAAGCGGGATTGCTGATCCAAAAAGGGTGAAAACCTGCCATGACGTGGGGACAATTCCTGCCAGCGATTGTAATCGCATATCTGCTTGGGGCCATCCCATTCAGCTGGCTGTTGGTCCGGGTGCTGAAGGGGATAGACCTGCGGACAGTGGGCAGCGGCAATCTGGGTTCGACCAACGCCATGCGCGTGTTGGGCGTTCCGGGCGGTTTGGCCATTCAGGCGCTCGATATTCTAAAAGGCTGGGGGCCGGTGTATGCGACGGGTTGGATTGCAGGAAGTTCCAATGCTGCGGCGGTTGGAGCACCGGCCGCGTCAGCGCCGTTGCCGGCTTCGTCGGCAATGATCGCCGTCGGCGTGGCGGCCATAGTCGGCCACATGTTTCCCGTGTATTTGAAGTTTCGGGGCGGCAAGGGTGTGAATACCAGCCTCGGAGTGTTTCTGGCACTGGCCCCGAAGGCGCTTCTGCTGGCGCTGGCGGCGGGACTTGTAGTGCTGGCACTGTGGCGCTACGTGTCGCTGGCCTCGATGACAGGCGCGGTCGTTTTCCCGTGCGCCCTGCGCGTGTTCTATCCCGAACAGACCGCATTGTTGTTGGCTTCGACCGCTCTTGCCGGTCTGATCATCTGGCTGCATCGGTCGAACATTCGACGGTTGCTGGCAGGCACCGAATCGCGGCTGGGCAAAAAAATAATTGTGGAGAAAACGAATGAGACCGACGGCAAGACCGGTGGCGCCTGAAACGATTGCCGTATTGGGCGCAGGCACGTGGGGATGCACGCTGGCCGCGCTGCTCGAACGCAACGGCCATGCAGTCACGCTTTGGGACCCGGATGGGCGGGTGGTGGACTCGCTGAGCCGCACGCGCGTGCCTGCAAAACTCCCTCATTTGCGCCTTTCGCCCCAAATTGCCCTTGGCAACGACCTTGCACAAGCAGTCGAAGCGGCGTCGGTTCTGGTGCTGGCCGCGCCGTCGGTCGGGTTGCGCGCAACGGTCGAGACCCTGGCGCAAACGCGACCGGACGACGGCCGGCGCCTGTATGTCATTTGCACCAAGGGCTTGGAAAAACACACCGACCTGACGATGTCGCAGGTTGTTCTGGCTGTGCTGGGCGAGCCGGTGCGCGAGCGCGTCGGTGTGCTTTCGGGACCCAGCCACGCCGAGGAAGTATCGGCGCAGCTGCCGACAACCGTAACGGCGGCGGCGTATTGCGCAGAGACGGCGCGGCGGATTCAGGCCATCTTTTTCGCCCCCATGTTTCGGGTTTATACGCACGACGACGTGCTGGGCGTGGAACTGGGCGCGGCGGTCAAGAATGTGATCGCCATTGCGGCGGGGATTTGCGACGGACTCGGCATGGGCGACAATGCGAAGGCGGCGCTCCTGACGCGCGGTCTGGCCGAGATGATGCGTCTGGGCCGCGCCCTCCATGTGAATCCGCGAACGCTCTCGGGCCTTTCGGGCATGGGCGACCTGATTGTTACGGCGACCAGTCACCATAGCCGCAACCGCAATTTCGGTGAACTTCTGGCGCAAGGGCTGACGCCGGAACAGGCCTCCGAGGCCATCGGGATGGTAGTCGAGGGCGCGCCAACCGCGCGGGCCGTGTGCGAACTGGCGCGACGCCACCGCGTGGACATGCCAATCAGCGAGGCAGTCTACTCCATCCTTTACGAATCCAAACCGCTGCGGCAAGCGGTCAGCGAGCTTTTGGAACGCGATCCGAAACCAGAAATGGACTAACGTGGCTTTTGGCCGCAACCCAAGCAAAAGCGCATGGGTTTCACCCGGCTTCTGCATCACCCAAAAATAAAGCGAAAAGAAAAGGGCGGGCGACGCGTTTCGTCACCCGCCCGCAATTTCAACCGCCGTCAGATGCGGCGCAGCCTCGTTCCGTTTGCCCGCCTCAGCGATAAAGCTCCCAATGCTGGGCCGACAGAATGTCAGGCTGATACGCCAACACGACCAACAACGGACGCTGGGCTACCGTACTGTTGTTGCGCGACGTGAACTGCACAATGCCCGGCACAACTCCGTACGTCGTCGGGTAACCCGTCGTGTTCCGGTCGTCTTGCGAAATCTTGACGCCGTTGTTGCTCGACGGGCTTGCCACCCAATTAGCTACCATCCGTGTCACGTCCCACTTCACCCACGTATTGATGGTGCTGGACGAAACAATAACGGACGATTCGGGCATGTCGCAGTCGGCTGCCCCACCGCGCAGACCGCCCGATCCCCACGGCGATTGCGCCGCCTTCGCCCAGAACCAACTGGCCTCGCCCAAGTTGGCGTAGGTGCCGTCGGCAGCACCCGACCCGCGCCCCTCGCTCCACGACCGGTTCACCTTCGACGCATAGAGCCGGTGCGTCACGCCAAGCGTCGGGCTGGTTCCGCCGAAGGTAACACTCCGGCAGGGATTCTGATACAGCAAGAGCTTGGCGCCGAAAACCGTTGCCGATGGCGGAATGCTGGCCACGTTGAACTTGATCAGCGGAATCTTGTCATCCTCGATCGTGTTTCCGCGGCCTTCCTCCAACATGGTATGCCAGCCGGGGTTCATGCCGAGTCCGCTGCTGGTGCGCGACCGATACATCACAACGTGCGTGTCCTCGCCCCCCGAATACGACGGATCCGGATACATCCCCTGACGGAACGCTGTCGCCCGTTCAAGGGCAATCATGCCCGGTCCACCGATGGGCACCGTCCGCA
>JAOAGV010000126.1 GCA_026415575.1 Candidatus Sumerlaeia bacterium | reverse complement strand
TACACAAATATCATTGGCCCTGAAAGGGCCATCTAATTTAGCCCAGGGCAACGCCCTGGGAAAAATCGCAATCGAGGGTGGCAAGCCCTGAAAGGGCGCCCTATCGTTGCCCGCCGCCGTCGTTAGCGCGCCCTTTCAGGGCTTTAAAACTTGGCGGCGGAACCATTTCCCAAGGCGTTGCCTTGGGCTGGATTAGTTCGCCCCTTCAGGGCTAAAAAATCCGAATTGCTCACATGGCGTTTGGCCAAAACCATAGAGGTCAGAGGCAAGAGGTTAGACGTCAGAAAAGATCTTCGCAAATTGGCTGTATGTTTAGACAAAGGAGTCTAAAGCCACGAATTTTCTGCCAGCGATTGAATTTGGATGGAAAAGCGCCGCCGGTCATTTGGCAGTGTCCATTCGTGGTCACTGAGGATTTCCAACCGGATCATCCGGCGCACCGTGTCGGGGAGCCGGTAGCGGCACAACCGCCAGCGTCGGTCGCCAAGTACAAACCGGTCTATCTCGCGGCCATTGACGCGGATGACCACGGAAATGGGGCGCTGCTCGCCCAGCACATTGCGGAGCGAGAATTCAACATCCGGCCGCGCCTGATACAACCGGCAGACGGCGCGTTTTTCCAACCACTGGTACACACACGGCGCGCCGCCGCCGTCTTCGCCTTCCAAGGCGTGCAGGCCATAGCCAATCATTTTCGGCGGATAGGGCCAATAGGCATCGGCCAGACGCCCGGCCGCAAGAAGCACCACCGCCGCCAGCGCCAGCGATTGTGCACGCCGCCAGCGCGTCTGTCCGATCACATACTCGCGCGATTCTTTTTCATGGGCGACAAACACGAGCGCGGCCGTGAACCAGAACCACAGGTTCACATCCACCAGCACGAGCGGATGGCCGGTCAGGCACGTGAGCAAAAACGCGACCACGCCGCAGAGGACGCCGGCCAGAAGCGCCCGCTCCCCGTTTCGGTGAATAACCACCGCACGCAGTCCTTGATACAACACCAATCCTAAAATTCCCAGCAACAGCCCGCCGCCGACAACGCCCGTTTCTGTGAATATCTGAATAAAGTAGTTGTGCGCGTTCTCGAAATATGGATTCCAGTTCCACTCGCCGCCGCCCACGACGGGCTCCCGATGGTGGAAGGAAAGAGTGTAGAACATGCCGGTGCCGCAGCCCAACCAGGGTTCTTCCGCCAGATTATACAGCGCGCTCCGCCAGATATTCAGCCGCCCCTTGAGCGCCTGTGCCACTGCGCCGGTCGAGCGAGTCCACTCGAGGTCGGTGTGGTCAAGCCAGTCCAAACCCGTCGCCGCAAATCCCAGCACGGCCAAAAGGAAGACATAGACCAGGAGCAAAAACGAACGCTTCTTGAAGAGCCATACGACCCGCTTTTCCAGAGGGAACCGGCGGCTTAGCAAAGCAAAATACAGCGGCAGCGTGACGATGGCGGCACCCAACGCAATTCGCGAATGGGCCATCCACAAGCCGACGCACAATAGGGGCAGCGCCCACCACCCCATTCCGCGCGGCTTCCACCCCTCGCGCGTCAGCAGAGGCAGCAGGAAAAACAGATTGGCGACCAGAAAACTGGCCAGCGAGTTGACGTCCGGAAACGTCGAGTTGATCCGGTGCCGCCATGGCTCAAAATCCACGCGATTCCAATTCGTGAAGTATTGCCCGATCCCAAACAAGGCCACCAAGACTGCCGAAAAAAGCGAGAGTTGGACGAGGTGACGGACGTGGCGGAAATCGCGCACACGGGCAGCGACCGCATGAAAAAAGACCAACCCGCCGAGCAACGTTAGTGTCCCCCGCAGCGCGTGAAACTCGGCGTTCTTGTCCAGTTGAAACACGACGCCCAACTGCCCCAGCAGCACCCGGGCAAACACGAGGTTCATCACATCGTGCCACCGCACAAAATAGAGTGCTGCCGAAAAAAGCGCGGTCAGCCCCAGCAAGACCATCCATGCCGTAACTGGTGTGGCGACCCATCGAAACTGTCCCGTGCGCGCCACGCGAAGAGCGGCTCCCAAAGCAGTCGCCAGCAGTGCAATTTCTGCGATGGAATAATTCGGGACGCCCAGCCGCATCGGCAGCATGAGGCACAGCGGCATGGCGACAATGGCAGCGTCTATGGCCAGAGGCCAGCGGCGCATGCCGACGATCGCAAACAGGGTGATTAGCCCGGCTTCAAGCCACCATGCCGGCCATGCCAACCAGCCGTGGCGGCCGGCAAAAGCCCCCAGCCACAGCAGCAGAACAGCCGCAATGGTTCCCGCAACAATGCGAACTTTCGGCCCGGAATATGTGGTTTCGACAGATGCCATTTCCGTTCTTTGGCCACGCAAGCCTTGAATGATTATCCGCGAAAGGTTGGAACGTCAAGCGTCTGAGCGCTTCGTGATATCGCGGGAGTGAATTTCTCGAAGCCGAAAAATGTAGTTTGAGCGGCGTGCAGTTCAAACCGCGAAAAAAATCTGTCGAAACTGTCCCGCAGGCCGTGCAAGAATTCCGTTCGAGTGAGGAACGGATGCGGCAAGGTCCAATGCAATGCTTCCAGATGAAGTAAAAAAACGCGTGATTCGGTTGAACCGCAAACCAGTTCCGCGTCCGGCGCATAATGGCGCGGACACACTGCCCCACGCAATACAGGCCGCCGGCCGCGCTTTTCAGACAATCGCGGCTCCCCTCCCTTATGACGAGCAGGACAAAGCTATAACCGACGACGAACGGTCGGGGCTTTGCATCGAGCATGTGGCGCCGGGGCGTGTGGTCGAGCGCGACGGCGGCGGGTACTGGCTCATTGAGCGGCGGCTGAGCGAGCTGGCACCGGAATCGGCGGCATTCGTCCGGCGATACGCGGCACTGCTTTCCAGCGAAGCGATTTTGCTCGCCGAGGGGACGCACCGCCGGCTGGTGGAATTTGCCGAGTGCGACGCGCGCCGCGTTCTCTATCTTGACATCGAGACAACAGGCTTGTGGGGACGCCCCCTGTTTTTGATCGGCGTGATGGCGTTCGACGGCAAAGATTTTGTCCTCCGCCAGTATTTCGCCCGCAACTATGCCGAGGAATGCTACCTGCTCGCCGACTTTGCCGACTCGCTGCCCGAGGCCCGGATGCTGGTCACCTTCAACGGACGGGCGTTTGACCTTCCCTACGTGCACGACCGTGCGACCGTGAACCGTCTGGCGATTGGCTGGCCTGAACGCCACCTCGATTTGTTGCCGGAGTCGCGCCGCCGCTGGGCGCGTTTTTTGCCAAACTGCAAACTGTCCACGCTCGAGGAGCACATTCTTGGCCGTCGCCGTGTGGACGACATTCCCGGCGCCGAGATACCCGCCGTCTATCACGAATTCGTTCACACCGGCAATGCCGCCAAAATCCGCCACGTCATCCACCACAACGCCCTCGACATCCTGACCATGGCCGAATTGACCTTGTATATGCTGGTAGGCGCAAAGGATTGGGCGTAGGCAAAAAGCCGGCCGCGCGTGGGGGTTTATAACAGAAGTTGCGGCGCAGCAGGTGAATTGCGCAGCGAACTGTCGTGCGGCCATGTTTCCATCAGATTGTGCTCGAAGACCCTCTCTCGTCTCTTCGTTTTGCGTGCAGGCTATTCGGTCTAAACATCCAGCCGATTTGCGAAAATCTTTTCTAACTTCTACCCTCTTGCCTTCAACCTCTTTGGTTGTGGCCAAAGGCCACGTTAGCAAATAGGAGTTTTTAGCCCTGAAGGGGCGAACTAATCCAGCCCAAGGTAACGCCTGGGGGAAGTGTTCCGCCTTCCGCGTTTTAAAGCCCTGAAAGGGCGCGCTAACGACGGCGGCGGCCAACGCTAGAGCGCCCTTTCAGGGCTTGCCAACCTAGATTGCGCTTTTTCCCAGGGCGCTGCCCTGGGCTAAATTAGATGGCCCTTTCAGGGCCAATGATATGTGTGTATCCGATACGGCATTGCCCTAGGCTAAAGTAGCTAAAATAGATGGCCCTTTCAGGGCCAATGATATTTGTGTATGCGATACGGCGTTGCCCTGGGCTAAAATAGATGGCCCTTTCAGGGCACTGGAGTTCAGGGCCGCTGGAGTTATGATATCTGTGTATGCGATACGGCGTTTTCTTGGGCAAAAATAGGGAGCCCTTTCAGGGCCAATGATATTTGTGTATGCGATGCAGCATTTCCTTGGGCCAAAATAGGGAGCCCTTTCAGGGCCGCTGCTGGTTGGCCATATTCCGATTTGATAAGTAATTGCAGCGGTGCCTTCAGGGCCGGAAAAATCCGCGCACTGACTGAAATCCCAATTCCCCTATGTACATAGGCCCTGTGCCTATTGTCCATATGCCCTTGTGCGCATATCTTTGGTTGTGGCCAAAGGCCACGTTGGACTATTCAGTCTAAACATGCAGCCGATTTGCGAAAATCTTTTTTGATTTCCAACCTCTTGCGTCTGGCTTTTTGGGTTGTGGCCGGAAAGCACGTTGGATTATTCCCAACATGAACGGTCAAGCGCGTCGCGGACCATTTGACAGTACCGTTTGACCCGCTCGACAAACAGAGTCTCGGTGAGCAAATACTAGCGAACCACGTCCAGATGACCGGGCGGAATTCCTTTTGCGGGACTGTTCGAGAACTACTGTTTCGCCGCAGCTTTTCGCGCCTTTTCCAGCCACTCGCGCTGTTCTTTTTCATTCACGCGTTCGGGACGGCCGACCCCAAGGTTCTTGGGGTATTCGAGCGAGCGCTCAAACTCAGCCGCGGCCTTTTTGTAGTCGCCCGCCTCGAATGCCTTCTTGCCCAGCGCCACGTGGACATCGCGGTAAATCTCATATAGCGAGCGCTGGCCTTCCCAGGCATGGAACGTGCGCGAGGCAATCAGCTCCGCTGCTTTTTCGTCCTCGCCAAGATGGTGATACGTGCGCGCGAGCAGTTCGATAACGTCGCTGCGATAGCGTTCGGCGCCGAGCGTTTTTTCGAGCACTTCGCGCGCCTTTGTCCACTGGTTGGTTTTTTGATAAAGCGTGGCAAGGTCGCGCGAGAGCGTCTGATCGTCCGGGCGCAGCGCCAGAGCCTTTTCGTAATATGGAATGGCGGTCTTTGCGTCGTCATCCAACTTCCATGCGACAATGCCGAGGTTGCGATGCAGCACACTGTAGTTGCCGCCGAGCGCCACCGCTTTCTTCCACGCATCCACCGCCTCGTCCTTGCGATCTTTTGCCATATACAGACAGCCGAGATAATAGGGGATGCGCCAGTCGTTTGGGCGCAGACGCGCGGCGTGTTGCAACACCGCGATGGTCTCCAGCCGGTCGGGGAACACGTAGTCGGGCGAAAGTTCGGCGGCATGGTCGAGCGCGCGCTCGGCCCAGTCGCTGCGGCCCATCAAATCGGCAATCACCGCCGCGTAGTAGCAGGTAATGGGCGTGGCTTCGCCGCCTTCGGCAAAGGAGATTCGACGAAGCATTTCGCCACCCAGACGATAGAGCTTCAGGCGATAAAACAAGGCAACAAGTTCGAGCATGGTTTGCGGTTCTCTGCGCAAACGCCGCCCGATTTCACTGTCGGGGAAATCGCCCGCGCCGCTCAGCGAATGGCGAGCGGCAAGAGCAAACGCATCGAGGGGATCAATCTGAATGACTTGCCCGACCTGTTCAAGCGCTGCATCGTTTTGCCCCGTCATTGCGAATGCCACGGCCAGCAGGTTGCGCGCAACAATGTCCTGTGCGTCGTTGGCCACAGCACGCTGCAAGACGCCGATGGCTTTGTCGTGCTCCTGATTGCGGATGTAAATCTCGCCGGCCAACGCCAAGGCAACCGAAACGGATGCCGGATCGCGCACGGCGCGCCACGCTTCTTCCAGCGCCCCCGATTCGTCGCCCAGTTCCAGCAACGCGCGCGCCAGATAGTAGTGCGCCATGCCGTTGTCGGGGTCCTGCTTGATCACCCGCTCCAGATGGGGACGGGCCTGCTGCGGCAGACCGGCTTCGAGGTCGAGGATGGCAAGCGACAGGTGGGCGGGGGCAAAGTTGGCGTCTTTTTCGAGCGCCATCTGAAAATGCTTTCGCGCTTCGGCGACCTTCGACTGCTTGTCGGCCAGCACGCCGTCGGCCCAATGCTCCTGTGCGCTTTTTGCAACATCGGCGTCCGCTTTGCGCCCTTTTTTTGCAACGTCCGGCGGTTCGCGCTTGGGCAGGGGCAGCGGATGAACGAACGACGCCAGAATGTTGTCGCCCGCGGCAATCTCGACCGTGAACGTTGTGGGTAGAGCGCGCGTCCCACCTGTTTCCGGCTTCAGCGTCGGACGCCATACGGTGGGCTTCATCGGCGAAATCGCCACGCGCTCGCTCGCCAGCACTTCCTCGCCGACCCTCACACGACACTCCGCGTTCTCCCACATCGCCGTTCCAATTATTTTGATTACCCGGTCGGCGGGCGGCGCGCTCTTCCCCCGGACTTTCTCCTCTCTTTTCTCCTCAACCACATTGACCGCGACGTCCTTGGTCGCAAACTCATAGCCACCGATGCCGTGCACCGGATACCACCATTCGGTCCACTCGATGGTCTGGTGGGGCTGAAGCAGCCCATAGTCGGCCTGCGTGACCAGCGGGCCGGTCTGCACTTCGTTGTAGAGCGAGCCGTCGTCGGTCAGCGTGGCTTGCGCCGCCAGCCCCTCGCTGCCGCGTCCCCACGTCCAGGCTTTCTTGCCGGGCAGTTCAAAGTGATTGGCGTAGGCAACAATGCCCCGATCCTCATCATGGTCATACGAGCCAAAGAAATCCTGATCGCACTGATAGGCAAAGATCGAGGTCGGCTGTTTATAGTTTTTCGACCACGACAAATCCACGCCCTTGTCCACCGGCCAGCGGAAAAACGAGGTGCCCGCATGATCGGTTCCCAGCGTCATGGGGTAAATGAACTGCATGCCGTCGGTGTTGGGCACGGCGGTGCAGTTCCAAAAATAGTAGGGCTGGACATAAGGCGTCGGATTGTAAATGCGAACACGCTCTTCGAGAAAACAGCGGTCGGGCCGCAGCCGAACCACGACAACCCATTGCGTGCGGAAGACGCGCTCGATGTTGCCGATGGCAATCCCTTTGCTGCCGTCGTCGAACTCGACAAACCGGCAGGACACGGGCGAGACGGCGGTGACGGTGTGGCCGTGCGGGCCGGTGTTGAACTCGATGCCGCCGGAAATCCACGCGCCGCGCAACCCGATCAGCCCCGGCTTGATTACCGGATTGACGTAGAACATCTCCTTGCCGGTGGTCTTGTCGAAGACCGAATGGACATGGCCGCCGAGTTCCGGAATAACCGTCACGCGCAGATAGGCGTTTTCGACAACGAGCGTTTCATATGTGCGATCTTCCTTTTTGCGCGACAGATTGTCCTGCATGGGATAGGGATAGATTGGCTTGCCGATGATTTGGGGGAAATGTGGATTTACATCATCGGGCCCCCACGGATAGGTGGGAATGGTGATGGTGCCGGCGCGCGTTTGGACGGGAAACAGGCCTTGCGCTGCGAGTTCTGCGCGTTGGTCTTCTTTCGCCGCCGGCTGGGAGAATGCCCGCGTCTCTGCAAAATACAAAGTATATGCCAAGGCTAGAACAAACACGAAAGGCGCGGTTCGATTCCCGCGCAATTCAGACAAGAAAGATATGGCCAACCGCATGGGGAATCCTCCTTTCGTCCCTCAGTTTAATCCCGGACGGACTGCGAATATATCACTTGCCGGCGTCGCGCCGGCTGAAAATCTTCGGCAGCAGCCACGCCAGACCCGCCGCACTTGCCGCAAACACTGCCAGCCCCACCAAACCCTGCACGGTCTTGCCGTAGAGCAGGCAGCCCGTTCCGAACAACGCCGAATACACCAGCGCGCAGCCTAGAAGCCAACCCAGCAGGCAATTGGGCAGACTGTCGGGCGACGGCCCGACCCCCGCGGCCTCGCGGATGGTTTTCCAACCGGGGCCGAAGGGGCGCGTCAGCCGATAGAAGCGGATCAGTGTCTCGCGCGGCGTCGGCCGGGTCAGAAAGGTCACGGTCACCCAGACCAGTGTCGTGAAGGCCACCGACGCAGCCAGCGTGATGTGCTCGGGGATTTGCAGCCCGCGCCGTCGCGCCACAAACAGCCCCACAGCCACCGCGAACGAACTGATCATCGCCGCAATCTCGCTCCAGGCGTTGATCCGCCACCAGAACCAGCGCAGCAGATAAATCAGCCCCGTGCCGGCGCCAATCGAAAGCATCAAATCAAAACTTCCCTTCGCCGTTTCGAGAAAGAATACAAATACGCCTGCGACGACCATCAGGAGCGCCGTTACAATCCGCGACACCAGCACGAGGTGGCGCTCGCCGGCACCCGGCCGGATGAACCGCCGGTAGAAATCATGCACCAGATACGACGCCCCCCAGTTCAGGTGCGTTTCAATGGTGGAAAAATAAGCAGCGGCCAGTGATGCCACCATGATGCCGAGAAACCCCGCCGGGAGGAACTTGAGCATTGCCGGATAAGCGATGTCGTGGCCGAGCAGATTGGCGCTGACGTGCGGAAACGCCTTCTGGATGTCGCCGAGCGTCGGATAGACAATCAGCGAGCACAAAGCGACGAGAATCCACGGCCACGGACGTAGCGCATAGTGGGCGACGTTGAACCACAGCGTGGCGCCCATGGCGTGGCGCTCGTCGCGGGCGGCCAGCATCCTCTGGGCAATGTAACTGCCGCCGCCCGGCTCGGCCCCCGGATACCACACCGACCACCATTGAATGGCCAGCGGCAAAATGAAAATGGAAAACGCCAGTTCCCAGTTGCCGAAATCCGGCAGAAGCGAAAGCGTCCGCGCATCGAGCTGGCCGACCAAACTGGACAGGCCGCCGACCTGCTTGACCGAATAGTAGGCCGCTGCGATTGCGCCCGTCATGGCCATGATGAACTGCACAAGGTCGGTCACCACCACGCCCCACAGACCCGACAGCACGGACAACAGAATCGCCAGTGCGGAACACCACAGGACAATTGTCGGGCGCGACCAGCCGAACATGATGTTGCCGATCTTGACGGCGGCCAGAGTCACCGAGGCCATGATCACGCAGTTGAAGAACAGACCGAGGTAGATGGCGCGAAAGCCGCGCACCGCCGCAGCTGATTTTCCCGCGTAGCGGATTTCGTAAAACTCCAGATCGGTCAGCACGCCCGACCGCCGCCACAGCCGCGCATAGAAGAATACCGTCAACATGCCGCCGACCAGGAACGCCCACCACACCCAGTTGTTGGCCACGCCGTTCTCGCGCACCAGATTGGTAACCAGATTCGGCGTGTCGGTGCTGAATGTGGTGGCCACCATCGAGGTGCCCAGAAGCCACCACGGCATGGCACGTCCCGAGGCGAAAAACTCGGCGGTGCCCTTGCTGGCGCGACGCGTGTAAATCGCAGCCACCAGCACGCAGAAAATCAGAGAGCCGATGAAAATGCTCCAGTCCAATGCGGTCAATTGCATGGGAGTGTTCCTTGCGGCACGGATTGCATGCCCGTGCGGCGGGATTTCATGGGCGGGACGCCCATGCTACGGCAAATGCCTCGCGCGGATTGGCTCGAATCAGCCGCGCGATGTCGTCGTCGTTCAGGCCGGCAGACTTTGCAGCCGGAATAAATTGCCGGAAGAGCGTATCGAACGGCCGAAAGTTGCCGCCGCGCGGCTCGCCCACGCGATACCAGCCGGCGTCGTGCGAAATCAACACACGATTGAGCCAGCCGCGCTTTTTCATCTCGACCACGGCGGCCACGTGGCGCTCGACCGATTTTGGACTGATGCCGTCGAAGGACAACCATGCACCCGCCCGCGCGGCGGTCTCATGCACATCGGCGCTGCGTTCGTTTTGT
This sequence comes from Candidatus Sumerlaeia bacterium, assembly GCA_026415575.1. Taxonomy (GTDB): domain Bacteria; phylum Sumerlaeota; class Sumerlaeia; order JADFCW01; family JADFCW01; genus JADFCW01. Next base: position 2,433 of record JAOAGV010000126.1, on the reverse strand, counting down.
GCATGAACCCAGATAAAGGCTTCGCCTCCGACGCCTTCTTCTTTCAACACGTCCAGTTGTGCAAGCGCCGCAACACCGTTGCCCGTGTGCGAGGCAATAACGAGGCCGGTGGCGCGGTGCGTTTTTGCGGCGGCGCGCACCAGCTTGCGGTCAAGGTCCGAAAGCGGCCCGGCGTCCACGCCGATCTTGATGAAGCCGGGCCGGATGCCCGTGCCTTCGATGCCGTCGCGCCAGTCGGCCGTCCAGCGCGCGGCCAGCTGGTCGGCGGTTTCCGCGAAGGCGTGCGCGGGAACAAACTTGTCGCCGGCGGCACCATAATAGCCCGTGTTGGTGAGAATATGCAGGCCGCTGGTTTCCGACAAACGTTTGAGCAGGAGCGGATCGCGGCCGAGAAAAGCAGGCGTGCACTCGACCAGTGTTTGCACACCCAACTGGCGCGCATGGTGCAGGTGAGGAAGAACCACCTCGACGACTTCGTCGGGATTGTAACGGTCGCGGCTTGCCTTGTCGGCGCCGATGAAGTCCACGAGAACGTGTTCGTGGGTGAGCGCAACTCCCATGTCGCCGGCGGGAACAGCGCCGCGCACGGTCAGGATATGCGTTTTGGCCGCTGCGCTTTTGGCTTTGCCGGCTCCGGCCAGTACGGCAACTCCTGCTGCCGTTTGAAAAAACTTCCGACGCTGCATGACCCATTCCTTGATAAGTTGCTGATTACAGAATCGCCGCCCCTTGCGACGGCACGGCCTCGAAAAGGCGCAGGTCCCGGCCCAATTGGCGGCGCATTTCATTGTCGAAACTGCCGCATGCATCTGCCGGCACGAGATGCAACACGCAGCCGCCAAATCCCGCCCCCGTCAAACGCGAGGCGGTCGCGCCGGCGTTTGCGCCCGTCTCGATGAGGCGTTCGATCTCCGGGCAGCTGATCTCATACAGATCGCGGCAGGACTCGTGCGAGGCGGCAATTAGTTTGGCCATTGTTGGCCAATCACCCGCGCGCAACGCATCGGCCGCTTGCTCAACGCGCCGGCCCTCTTCCATGACATGCCGGACGCGCGGATGCAACTTGAAACCGTCGGCCGGTTCGGGAAAGGACTCGGTGAAATCCGCCCACGTTCCCTCGCCCCAGCCCAGAATGCGCAGCAAATCGCTCTTGGAGTAGGAAGGGTGGTCAAATATTGCCGCGGCCGCTTCCAGAACAGCCTTGTGCGAAAGGGCAATCGGTGGTTTGACCAGATCGCCCCAGTGGCGAATGGAATCAAGCGGCGGCAGACGGTCGGGCATCGAAGCGGCGCGCCGCCGGAACACCTCCAAAGCAAGGCGGCATTCGAGCGGGCGGCGATTGTAACGCAACAAGCCTGTGCCCGATTTTTCGACACGCACGCCGCTGTCGCTCAGACAGATTCGCGGAACCGGCTGACTGCCCGCGCAAAAAGGAATGGGCTCTGCTTCGAGCGGGAAAAAGTTGATGCGGATCGCATGAGCTTTCTTCCCCAACAAACAGACGGTCTGGTCCATCCCGCCGCCGCGCGTGCCGACGTAATGCTCGGCTTCGGCAAGGATTTCGGCAAGAGGGACAGGGTGGACGGAACGGCACGCATGGACGGAAAGGGCGGCAAGGGCAAAGGCTACAACCAGCGCCGACGAAGAACTCAGCCCCACGCCGGACGGCAGATCACTTGCCACGGCGATTTGCATTCCGCCGGCGAGATGTTCGGTTGTCAGAAAACCGGCGTCGCGCAAACCGAGCACTGCGGCGCGAAAGTAGTTGTCCCACTGCCCTGCCGCCGAAAAAGCGGGCAGAGCATCGGCGGCGATGGTCTTGGCCGGAAATTGCGCGTCCGCGTTTATTAGTTCAAAACAAGGTCCTTGTCCGACCGCCGCCGCCACATAGTGCGACTGTGCAATGGCAAACGGCAGGACGGGCAGACCGTTGTAGTCGGTGTGTTCGCCGATCAGATTGACGCGGCCGGGTGCGCGAATAAGCGCTTGCGGCTCGCAGCCAAAAGTGCTGCGGAAAAGATGTACCGACGTGCGCGCAGGCAACGATAGGGTCGGCGAATCATAAGCCAACATGGATGTTTCGCCGCGGGTTTTGGCAGCAGCAGTCCATTGCGCCAAACAGGATGGAATGATGTTCAATCAACTTGAAGTTCACACGTTGGATTCTTTCGTCAAAAGGTGTAGCGAGGTTGCGAAGATCTTTTCTGATTTCCAACCTTTTCCCTCTGACATCTTCTGTCGTGGCCATAGGCCACGGTGGCTTTGGAGTGCGGCAGCCATGCTGCCGCTTTTTATAATCGCACGGTGTGAAAAGAAAGGTTCATTTTCCCGAAGAGGGCCCCGTTTGGCTGGTTTCAGTTCGCCGTAAAGCAAAGCGGCAGCATGGCTGCCGCACTCCAAAGGTCTGGCGAAATACATACCATGCTTCGACTC
>JAOAGV010000125.1 GCA_026415575.1 Candidatus Sumerlaeia bacterium | reverse complement strand
TGGACCCCAACCCTCCATGTGCCGAATTGAAAAGCGGTTGGGGTGGACCCCAACCCTCCATGTGCCGAATTGAAAAGCGGTTGGGGTGGAACCCAACCCTCCACAATGTCAAACCTTTCTGCCGGCTCTCGAAGCGATGACATGATACACCTTTACCGAGGAATGCGACGTAGCATTTACAAGGCGACAAAATGGTACGAAAGTCAAGTCGAAATTTATTGGATTGAAAAATATAATTTTATAATCGGCATCTCTTTGGCATGGCAATTGTATCACGTACGGTAGCCGCCTTGTGGCGCTTTAATCGCTGCGACGGTGAATTTGGGCGATTTGGCCCCGATTCGCCGATTTCCCGTTTAGGAGGAGTCAACCATGGCGAAGGCAGTAGGAATAGACCTCGGTACAACCAACTCTTGCATTGCCGTTATGGAAGGCGACCATCCGGTGGTTATCGCCAACGCCGAAGGCATGCGGACAACGCCGTCGGTCGTGGCTTTTACCGATGACGGCCAGCGGCTGGTCGGCCAGATTGCCAAACGGCAGGCGGTCATGAACCCGCTGAATACGATCTATTCGGCCAAGCGGTTCATCGGCCGCAACTATGATGAAGTTCAATCTGAAATCAAAATTGTTCCCTATAAAGTAGAACCCGGACCGAACAACGCCGTGCGGTTCAATATTCGCGGCAAGCAATATGCCCCGCAGGAGATTTCGGCCCTCGTGCTGCGGAAGCTCGTGGATGACGCGTCGAAGTTCCTCGGCGAAAAAATCACCGAGGCCGTCATCACCGTTCCTGCGTATTTCAATGACGCGCAGCGCCAAGCGACCAAAGACGCCGGCAAGATTGCCGGCCTCGAAGTGCTGCGGGTGATCAACGAGCCGACAGCGGCCGCTCTGGCCTATGGCATGGACAAGAAAAAGAACGAGACGATTATGGTGTTCGACCTCGGCGGCGGCACGTTTGACGTCTCGATTCTTGAGGTCGGCGAAGGCGTGTGTGAAGTCCGCGCCACGTCGGGCGACACGCATCTGGGCGGCGACGACTTCGACAAGTGTGTCGTGGACTGGCTGGCCGATGAGTTCAAGAAGGACTATGGCATTGATCTGCGCAACGACCGGCAGGCGCTTCAGCGCCTCTATGAAGCGGCCGAAAAAGCCAAATGCGAACTGAGCTCGATGGTGCAGACGCAGATCAATCTGCCGTTCATCACCGCCGACGCATCGGGCCCGAAACACTTGAACATGACCCTGACGCGGGCGAAGTTCGACGAGCTGACGCGCCACTTGGTCGAGCGCTGCCGCAGGCCGGTCGAACAGGCCCTGCGGGATGCCAAGATCACTTTCGACAAAATTGACGAGGTCATCTTGGTCGGCGGTTCCACGCGAATTCCGGCCGTGCAGGAATTGGTCAAACGCCTTACGGGCGGGAAGCAGCCCAACATGACGGTTAACCCCGACGAAGTGGTCGCGGTCGGCGCGGCGGTGCAGGCGGCCATCATCAAGGGCGAGGTCAAGGATGTGCTCCTGCTCGACGTAACGCCGCTGTCGCTGGGCGTTGAAACTCTGGGCGGTGTGATGACCAAGCTGATCGAGCGGAACACGACCATTCCGTGCCGGCGCACCGAAATCTTCTCGACCGCGGCCGACAATCAGCCCGCCGTGGACATTGTCGTTCTCCAAGGCGAGCGCGAAATGGCCCGCGACAACCGCCAATTGGGTCACTTCAAACTCGAAGGCATCCGGCTGGCCCCGCGCGGCGTTCCCCAGATCGAGGTTACGTTCGACATTGATGCCAACGGCATTCTCCATGTGTCCGCACGCGACAAGGACACCGGCAAGGAGCAACAAATTACGATCAGCGGTTCGACCAACCTCGACAAGAAAGAAATTGAACGCATGGTCGCTGAGGCGCAGGCTCATGCGGAAGAAGACCGCAAACGCCGCGAGGCGGTGGAAGCCCGCAACGAAGCCGACTCCCTGGCCTATCAGGTCGAACGGATGCTCGCTGAACTGGGCGACAAGGTGCCTGTGCACGAAAAGGCCCGCTGCGAGCAGCTCATCGCGGACATTCGCACGGCCGTCAAGCAGGAAGCGCCCGTCGAGCGCATTCGCCAACTGAAGAGCGACTTGCAGCAGGCGGCACATGCCCTGTCGGCCACAGCCTACCAGCAGGCCACAGGAGCGGCGGCGGGCGCCGGCGCAAGCAGCACGGCGGGACAGACCGGTGCGGCGTCCGGCGGTCCGGGCGGCGGCCCCGATGTCGTGGATGCGGAATTCACGCAGCGGTCGTAACCGCATGGCACACTCGGATACACATGGAGACCGGCTATGTCCATTGATCCTCGACGCCCAACATCCCGCGGCCGCCGAATTCCGGTGAACGATCTCGATTCGCCGGAAAGCGTTCGCAGCAATGCTTCGGGGCAATCTCTGCCCGAACCGGAGCCGGACACGGCACAGTCTCCCGCGGAGAAGAAGACGGACCAGACAAGTCCAACAAGTCCGACAGATCAAATGGACGTTGCCGCTCTCCGGGCCCGCTTGGCTGAGCTCGAAGACCGTTGGAAGCGCGCGGCCGCCGATCTGGAGAACCACCGCAAGCAGTTCAACCGCCAGATCGAACAACTTCGGCGTTTCGACCGCGAGGCTATTCTGCGCGCATGGCTCGATGTTGTGGACGACATGGAGCGGGCGTTGTGCGCACAGGGCGCGTCGAACAATCCCTGGTATGAAGGGATGGAAGCGATCCATCAGCGGATGCTGTCGGTTCTGGCGCAATTTGGCGTAACGCCGTATGTGCCGCAGGGCGAGATGTTCGATCCGGCCTTGCACGAGGCCGTGGCCACGGCGCGTCTGCCGGGTGAGCCCGAAGGCAAAATCGTCGAAGTGGTGTCAACCGGCTACAAGCTTGACGGCGCGGTGCTGCGTCCGGCTAAAGTGGTGGCGGTCAAACACAGTGCGTAGCCCAACAGATTGTAGTTCACACTAAAGTTCGGACCACGAACGGCAAACTGAAGCTTGGGTTACACGCACCAGAGTAAGGACCGCCAGCGAGGGTTGATCGGCCAGCCGTCGAAGTTTAATTTCGATGCGAGGATGATACGCGATGCCTGTGAAATTTCAGGACTACTATCAGATCTTGGGCGTTCCGCGAACGGCGACGACCGAGGAGATTTCCAAGGCTTATCGCCAGTTGGCGCGAAAGTATCATCCGGACATCAACAAGGCCAAGGGCGCGGAGGAGAAATTCAAGCAGATCAACGAAGCCTATGAGGTGCTGCGCGATCCGGAGAAACGGCGCCGCTACGATGCGCTCGGAGCCAACTGGCGCGCCGGTCAGGACTTTACGCCGCCGCCGGGCTGGGCGGGCGAAAACATCCATTTCGAGTTTCATCCGGGCGGCGCGGCAGGGCAGGAATTCAGCTTTCGCGACCTCGGCGATTTCAGCGATTTTTTCAAGCAAATCTTCGGCGGCATGGGCGCGGGTGGCTTCAGCGGATTTCAGGATTTTGGCACCGCCACCCAACAGTCCGCCGCCGGCTGGCCCGGTGCTCCCGCCACGGGCCCCGACACGGAGGCCGACATCACCATCTCGCTCGAGGATGCCTATCGCGGCGCGCGCAAAACGGTTGCGTTCGAGGTTACCGAACCCGACAGTCGCGGGCGGCTTGTTCGCTCGACCAAGACCTATGATGTAACAATCCCTGCGGGCATCACCGACGGCGGGCGGATCCGTCTGGCCGGTCAGGGCGGGCGCGCGCCCGACGGACGCAGGGGCGATCTTTACCTGCGCGTCCACATCGCCCAGCATCCGATTTTTCGCGTTCGGGAATTCGACCTCGAAACCGACGTGCCGGTGGCGCCGTGGGAAGCCGTTCTAGGTGCCAAAATAGACGTGCCGACGCTGGACGGGGGCGTGACGATGACGCTGCCGCCGGGCACGCAAAATGGCCAGAGGCTGCGGCTGCGCGGCAAAGGCCTCGTCGCGGCGGCGGGCGCGGCGACTTGTATGCGATCATTCAAGTTGCCATTCCACGCCAGATCAGTGCCCACGAGCGCAAGCTATATGAAGAGTTGGCCCAAATCTCCCGCTTCAATCCGCGGGCGAAGTGAGGTTTGATCCACAGATTTCACAGATTGTACAGACTAAAGGTGAACGGGAAGTCGCTTTGGGCTTTACTTGGCTGTCGAGCTTGCCCTATACTTTTTCTGTAACGTTGGCCCCGAAGAAGAAGCTTCTGCGGTTTTTTCTTTGCGCCAACGGACAACACCTTCCAACCACCGACCGGTGGGGGCGTCCCGGTTTCGACGGGGTTCGTCGCGGAAGGGGCAGCAGGCCGAGGTTCCATCGCCCTCGTTAAACCGGTGGATCATAATTTAAGTGCGGATGAACCTCTCGCACTCGCTGCCTAATTAGAGGCAGCGCGTCTGCCTCCGGATCGCCGGTGTCCGGGGGACAGGCGCCGACCAGCCGGCTGGTTGTGCCGCTTCGCCCGAGGCGGTGCAATGAGACACCATCGGGCTAGCCAAACCGGAAGCCGGCCTTCGGGCGTCCGGCAAGGCGAAAGAAGCCCCGCGCGCGACAAATCAGGTAGGGCAGGCTTTCAGCTTGTCTGATTGAGGCGTTGCGTCGGGATGAAGTATGAAGGCTGAGCCTGGAGACACCTCTTTGGCGAGTTCCTCGGACGCGGGTTCAATTCCCGCCGCCTCCACCATTTTCCTTTTCGCGAAGGTATTCCAAATCCACCAGACCTGCCATCATGGTTTCAAAAGGCCTGCAATTGAACGTAGCAATTTCGTCCAAGCTGGCGCGGCGAGCCCTTGCAGCAGCGTAGGCATCCGCAAAGCCCCAATGGCAGAAACGTTTTACCTTCCTCATAGCGTTCTGCGCTATTCCCCCAACGATTTCTGAATCTTCGCCCACGTGTCCCGCAGCGTGACCGTGCGGTTGAAGACCGGGCGTCCTGCGGCGGTGTCGGGGTCGGCACAGAAATAGCCGAGGCGCTCAAACTGGCAGCGATAGCCGGCCGCCACGTTCGCAAGGCCGGGCTCCAGCTTGCAGCCGGTCAGCACTTCCAGCGAGCGTGGGTTGAGGTTGTCTTTCCACGTTTTGCCGTCCTCGACCTCGTCGGGGTCGGATTTGACAAACAGATGGTCGTAGAGCCGCACCTCGGCCTCGACGGCATGGGCGGCGGAGACCCAGTGGATGGTGGCTTTGACTTTGCGCCCGTCGGGGGCGTCGCCGCCGCGGGTTTGTGGGTCATAGGTGCAGCGCAACTCGACCACATTGCCCGCCGCATCTTTAATCACGTCGTTGCACTTGATGAAATACGCATAGCGCAGGCGCACTTCGCGGCCGGGGGCAAGGCGATAGAACTTTTTCGGCGGCTCTTCCATGAAATCGTCGCGCTCGATATACAACACGCGCGAGAACGGCACCTTTCGCGTGCCCGCCGAGGGGTCTTCAGGATTGTTCACCGCATCCAGTTCTTCGACCTGTCCTTCCGGATAATTCTCGAGCACCACGCGCAGGGGTCGCAGCACGGCCATGACGCGCGTGCAGCGCTTGTTCAAATCCTCGCGCAGGCAATGTTCGAGCAGCCCGTAGTCCACGATGCTGTCGGCCTTGGCCACGCCGATCCGCTCGCAGAACTCCCGGATGGCTTCGGGCGTATAGCCGCGCCGCCGCAGTCCGCACAGCGTCGGCATGCGCGGATCGTCCCAGCCGCGCACATGGCCTTCGCGCACCAGCTCAAGGAGCCTCCGCTTGCTCATGACCGTGTAGGTCAGATTCAGCCGGGCAAACTCGATCTGCTGCGGGTGATAAATGCCCAGCTGCTCGATATACCAGTCGTAGAGCGGACGATGGTCCTCGAATTCGAGCGTGCAGATCGAATGGGTGATGCCCTCGATGGAGTCCGACTGCCCGTGCGCAAAGTCATACATCGGATAGATGCACCACGTGTCGCCGGTGCGATGGTGGCGCGCATGGAGGATGCGATACATCACGGGGTCGCGGAGGTTGAGGTTGGGCGAGGCCATGTCAATCTTGGCGCGAAGCGTCCGCGAGCCGTCGGGGAATTCGCCCGCGCGCATCCGCTCGAACAAATCGAGGTTCTCCTCGACCGACCGGTTGCGATAGGGACTTTCACGGCCCGGCTCGGTCAGCGTCCCCCGAAACTCGCGGATTTCATCGGCCGTCAAGTCATCCACATAGGCCTTGCCGGCGCGGATCAACTGGACAGCCCACTGGTATAACTGGTCAAAGTAGTCAGACGCATAATAGAGGTGCTCGCCCCAGTCGAAGCCCAGCCAGCGCACATCCTCTTTGATGGACTCGACATATTCTTCTTCTTCCTTGGTCGGGTTGGTATCGTCGAACCGAAGATGGCACCGGCCGCCGTATTCTTGCGCCAACCCGAAGTTTAGACATATAGACTTGGCGTGGCCAATATGGAGATAGCCGTTGGGTTCGGGGGGAAAGCGTGTCACCACGCGGCCGCCGAATTTGTTGGTGCGAAGGTCTTCCTCGATGATGTTGCGGATAAAGTTGGGTTTCCGTTTTACCTCGAAATCTTCCATCGGGATTCGCTGTCCTTGTCCGTTGGTAATTTGACTCATGCGGGTCGGACGTTATCGCCACGCGGGGAAAACGGTCAAGACCCTTTTGGCCGGCGTGCTTGCGGGGGCGGCGGGCAATTAAGCATAGGGCGGGCGGCAAATCTTAACGCGCCCTTTGGCCACAGCCAAAGAGGATAGAGACAAAAAGAGGGTAGAGGCAAGAGGGTAAAGGTTAGAAAAGATCTTTGCAAATTGGCTGGAGGTATAAACCCTAGAGTCCAACCTTGCCTTTGGCCACAGCCAAAGAGGTTAGAGACAAGAGGGTAAAGGTTAAAAAAGATCTTTTCAATTGTCTGCAAATTTAGATCGTAGAGTTCAACCTTGCCTTTGGCCACAACGAAAGCAATGGGCACAGAGGGACAGGGGAATTGTGATTTCAATCCGAAGGCGGTTTTCTCCGGCCCTGAAAGGACCAGTGGCGCCATCTACCATGTCCGATATAGGCAACCAGCATCGGCCCTGAAAGGACCGATGCCGCCTGGCCCTGAAAGGGCCATCTATTTTAGCCCAGGGCAGCGCCCTGGGAAAAACGGCAATCTAGGTTGGCAAGCCCTGAAAGGGCGCTCTATCATTGGTCACCGCCGTCGTTAGTGCCCCCTTTCAAGGGCAAAAAAAGCCTCGCCATCGAGAAGCAAACGATGCGGCCACACGTGCACCGGGGTGAGAGCATCTGTGGTCATGATCTGCGCGAAAAAGGCCATGTCTCTTGACGAAAGAGTCTATGAGAAAAAGTCTAAGAGTCTATTCGAAAAGCGTTCGGTCGTGGCTTGAGCGCGCCGACCAAGCCACGTTTTCGGATAGGCTCTAAAGAGGCCTCCACGTGCCTTTGACGAGAGACTTTTACGCGCCTTCGAAGCCCGTCGCGTCGGGTTTTTCCGCCCCGCACCAAATGCACTTCCAGTGGCGCGGCGAGAGCGTCCGCCCGCACTTCGGGCAGGTAGCCGGCGCCCGCGTGACCTTGCCGTCCAGACGGCCGTCGGTCAGGTCCACTTCCTTGATGCGCTCGATCAGCGCATCATCGCTCAGACCCGTTTGCTCTTGGAGCAGCAGCCACATCGCGTGGCAAATGAGGGTCAGGCGATCGAGCCTCGCCGCCAGGTCGCGGACGTTGGCCGAAACGTCGCCGATCTTGGCCGATGCACCCGCCGCCGACGCCTGCGCCGCGGCAATCCGCGACTCCTGCTGTACATCCCAAAGAAAGCTGAACATAATGGAGTCCTCCTTTTTATCCGCTGGTGCGGCTCTTTTCCTTTTCCCACAGGGCCATGATTTCAATGACCTCGGCGTCGCTGAGGTCGTACCACTCGCGATAGACTTGGGCCACAGCCCGAAAGAACGAAGGGGTTACGAGCACAACGACTTCATCGGCCAGGTCGCGCAGTTCCTCGGCCACATCAGGGCCGGCCACAGGCGCGGCAACAACCAAACGCCCCGCCTTCCGATTTCGACAGGTCAGGATCGCCGCCCGCATCGTCGAGCCCATGGCAATGCCGTCGTCCACGAGAATGACGGTGCGGCCGGCGATTTCGGGCAGCGGGCGGCCGCCGCGCAGCGCGTTCACCCGCCGCGCGGTTTCCTTCTTTTGCGCCGCGATGATTCGGGCGATTTCATCTTGGGTCAACCAAGTCTGAGCTTCGGGAAACAAAAACGTGCTGCCGTCCTCTGCAATGGCGCCGAAACCGGCTTCCGGATTGTCGGGAAACGGCAGTTTGCGCGCCACAATCATCGAGAAATCCGCATCGAGATGCCGGGCCACCTCATGGCCGACCACCACGCCGCCGCGAGGAATGGCCAGCACCAGCGCCTGTTTCCCTCGATAGGCCTCCAAAGCGCGGCCCAGCTGTTTGCCCGCATCGTGCCGGTCGTCGAACACAAACCCGACCATGAAAATCCCGCTCCCGTTTCCACGGTGAAAATGCAAGGCAATCCATTGCAGTTAAAATAGAACAGACCGTTGGGGCGTGACAAGATGTATTTACTTGGCAGGGGAAAAATTGGCTGGGGAGGGAGGATTCGAACCCCCGACATTCTGATCCAGAGTCAGACGTGCTACCACTGCACCACTCCCCAGCGGAAGGGAAACAGCAGAACGGGTGCGGAGCACGCAAACAACGGGATGAACGGTAGGGCAACCCCGCGGCGGCCGTCAAGCGGGAAAAAGACCTGCCCGTCTTTGAGTGGTGCTCTCAAAATCCGGCCATAGGTCGGCAAATGCACCAAGAAGGCGTGCGAAAGTATCGGGCGCTGCGAGGGGGGAAGCCGACCGATTCCTCCCCAAGGATTACCGCGGGCGGGGTGGCTGCGGGATGGACGGCTGAATGTAATACTGCCGGCAGGCGGCAACGATGGTTTGGATTTGTTCGTTGCGGCTGCGGCTGAAGGTGTCTATGCACTGTTTATAGTGTCGTTTGGCCTCGGCGCTTTTGCCAAGAAGATCGTAGGCCCGTCCAATTTTCCATTCGGCCTCTGCATGGATAAAAGGATAATTCGGATATTGCTCCTGCAAGTCCTTGAAAAGCGCAATTGCCTTCCGGTATCTCTTCATCTTGAAATAGCAATTGGCAATGCCGGCTTTGGCCAGCGGAGTGTAAATCGGGTCGTCGGGAAAGTGATCGGCCACCATTTGATAGGCGGCGATGATGCGCAGCAGGCGCTGTTCGCCTTTCTGCGCGTCGCCGCCGACCAGTGTGTTGGCGTCGAAATTGGCGGCATAATGAAACTGCTCCCGTGCCGAATCAAGCCGGGGGAATACCACGTCGGGCTTCGGCTGGATTTGCGGCAGCCGCGTGCACGAGGTGCAAAAGCTCGCCCCAGCAATCCAAACCACAGCGGCTGCAATCGCGCGGCCCGTTTTCAGTATGTTCGCAGGAGTGGCCATTGTCTATTCCTCCAAATCCCTCGCCTGACGCGTTGCAAAGTTGTCAGCACTCGACCACAGCCGGATTGCGCGGACAAGAAGAAAAAGCGGTGAGAGGTGGGGTGTGAGCAGCGGGATGCGGCCTGTGGCGGACGGGGTACGTGTTAAGAAAGGGGCACAGGAAATTGCATGGCTGCTGGCGGCGTTGTTGTGTTGGCTTCCAGCGTCTGGCGCACGGCCGGCAGAAGAGGGCGACGGGGGAACGGCGCGGCGTGGGATCCCGCGCGCTAACGTCCGCCCGACCAGCTATGTCTTGGCCGCCGGCGACCGCCTCAGTCTCCTCGCCGACCGCTATGGCATGGACTACGACCTGCTGCTTCGGTGCAATCCCTCGCTCAAACCGTCGGAGATGGAAGTGGGCGAAGTGATTGTGCTGCCGTTGCCGCGGCGCGCGAAACTTTCGGCCGGCCAGACGGCCAAGGAAATTCGGCGCGGGATTCGCGGATACGGACGTGTCGCGCTGACGTTTGACGCCGGCGCCGACGTGGGCGCGCTCGACGACCTGCTGCATGTGCTGCGGGCGCGCCGCGCCCGGTGCACCTTCTTTGTCACAGGCCAGTGGGCGCGACGCCACCCTGAAGCCCTGGCGCGAATTGCACGCGGCGGCCACGAGGTTTTCAACCATTCCTACACCCACCGGTCGTTTCCCGAACTTGCGTCTGAACAGATTGTCGAGGAGTTGGAAAAGACTGCATGTGCCATTGCCGACGCCATCGGCCGCCGACCCCTTCCCTATTTTCGACCGCCTTATGGCGACCGCGACCGACGGGTGCTCGACGCGGCTGCCGGGGCCGGCTGGCAATGCGTCTATTGGACACTCGACAGCCTCGATGCGGTCGGACGTCCAAAAACACCGTACGATATTGTGCGGCGCGTGCTTCAGCCGCCGCGCGCCGAAATTCCGGAAACCTTTCTCGACGGCGCAATTGTCCTCTTTCATGCGGCCAAACCCGCGACCGCCGCAGCCATGCCCGACATTCTCGACGGTCTGGACGCGATGGGGCTGCGACCTGTGACGGTGAGCGCGCTGATTCGCCCGCCGCGACGCGCCGCCACGGTTGTTCAGGAGACCCGCAAAAGCGACCCGTAGCGGACGAGCGCCACCTCACGTCGAACAACAGTCCGAATGCATAGGAGCCGTTTCTCCACAAGCGGGAGGGTGCCATGGAGGAATGCCTTCCGCGGCGTCCGAACCAAAATCGGGTCGGGGTGGAACGCGTTTCTCCAAGGGAACAAGACCCGCCTCGGGCTAGCGTTCTTTTTTCTTGCTGGATTTTTGGGTCTGCTCTTTGCAATTCTTGTATCCGTCTGATTGGAGGGAACGACAATGAGCCAAAAACAATGGTTTGCGTGTGTGGTATCTTTCTCGCTTCTGCTATCGGTCTTGGGCTGCATTTTGTCGCCGGTGGCGTGGTCGCCCGACGGTCGCTGGATCACCTATACCAACCTCATCATCGGGGAAAAGAAGAGCGATTCGGACAGCGGTGTGGTCGGCACGGAGTTGTGGATTGTGTCGCCAGACACGCTCGAGCGCCGACGGTTGCTGGCCACGTCGGACACACTTTCCGGGCCTGCGTGGGCGGCGGACAGCAAAGCCCTTTACGTTATGCTGTATTCCGACAAGGGAGCAAAGGGCAGGTCGGCGGCACTCCAGCATGTGGGCTTGGACGGATCGGCGCGCGTCATCGCACAGTTTGAGAATACGCAGGAACCCGAAGGGGGGTCGCTGACCGCGCCCGCGCTTTCACCCGACGGCTCCCGCATTGCCGCCATGCGCGATGGAACCACCGTGGTCATTCTCGACACGAATGGAAAGCTCATCCGCAGCCTCGCCGTGGACAAAGCCCAGCATCTGGACTGGTCGCCCGACTCGCGCTGGCTGGCGGCCATGCTGGACGGCGGCGGACAGGGACCCAATGTCCAGTTTTTTGATGTGCAAACGAGCGACACCTTTGTGCTGGACGCACGGTTTCAAGGTGTGACGTGGCTGCCCGGCAGCAGGCGGTTTGTTTCGATCAAGCGCGTCGAGACGGGCGACGGTGGCGCACGGTTTTCCCTCGCTGTGATGGAGCCGGGAACACCGGTGCGGGAGATCGCCGACCATCCTGTTTTAGCCGAAACCGGCCGGCCCTTGGTAGTCAGTCGCGACGGCACTCTGATTTACTTTGCGCACAATGAGGACGAGAAGCCCTTGTCCATGATCCGGTGCATGAACCTGACCAACGGCGAAACGAAAACGGTTTATGAAACGCCCGGTCTTGTGGTGCCATGGGCACTATCGCCCGACGGTAAACGTGTGGCCTTCCGCGAGTCGCCGCGCGGCGACGGTGCCCTGCAGTCGGTGGCGGGCGTCGTGAACACCGGAGGCAGCGGCGAGGCTGTATTTTTACCCGTGACCGACAAACAGTTGGCCGAAATCGTGACCGGCTACGCGAAAATGATTCGACAGGCGGCGGCTGATACGGCCTCGCTCGAGGACATCCGGAAAGCAGCGGCGGCCTCGGACCATGTGGAGAAACTTCTCGCGGCTTTTCGGCGTGACTTTCCGAAAAGCCCGCTTCTGGCTCCATGCGAAAAGGCGCTGAACGACGCCCGCGCGGAAGTGGTCAAAACCGGCCGCTCGCTCAGCCCCGACGCCGGCGCGCCGAAGTGGTAAGGCAGGTTTGGATTCCCGGCAGGATGGGCCGAAAAACTTGGCATTGCAAAGCGACCAATGCCCCGGACCGCTGGACCGCGCGCGGATTGACGAAACCGCCGCAAGGATTCCGCCGGACGCGCGGACGGTTCTCGACGCAGCATGCGGG
>JAOAGV010000124.1 GCA_026415575.1 Candidatus Sumerlaeia bacterium | reverse complement strand
GTGCGACATTATCCACCCAGACCATGCCTGAGGGCTGGCGGATTTCGAGCCGCACGCACATGGCCTTCATCTCCGGCTTGTAGTCGGGGTCGCCGGGGGCGGGGAATTTGAAAACCAGCTCATGCTCGCGCCAGTCGGGGCCTGCGGCGACTGTTTCTTCTTTCGACCAGAAATACACGTTGGCGACATAGGACTGAATCATGAGCGAGGCGCGCGTGCCCGCCGTTGCACCGCGCAGGCGCGCGGTCAAGCGATAGAACTGTCCCGGCTTTGCGGGAATGTCGCTGCTGACAAGAGTGGGCCAAGTCGTCCGTTCTTTGGTGTCCTTGCTCGACGCGCCCTCGATGCGAAGCGAACGGGTGCCCAAGGCACGGACAGCGGAGTCGGCGGCGGCTCTGGCGCCCTCCGGCCGATGCTGCCAGCGCCATGCTTTCGGCAAACCGTCGGTGCCGGTCTCCTCGAAGTCGGGATTCGGAGCCAGATTGGGTCCGGTGGTTTCCTTGATCTTCTGCTGGCCGGTCCTCAACGGCAGGCCGTAGTGCCAGATCAGGTTGTAGTCGCTTTCGTTGTGGCCGAAGGGGAAATTGCGGGCTTGAACCAGTCGCGCATCGGGGTCGCGGTAGCAGATGATATTTCGGCGCAACACATTGCCCGACATGATGTTGCCGTCGGGAAGCACAGCCTGCGTCGGATGGATGTGCATGTTGCGCATGGCTTTCCACGCCGGTTGGTTGGCGACGGACTCATAGCCTTGAATCATGGTGGGCAGGTGCGATTTCCAGAAAGGATGGGTCGGTGTCCAGCCGCTGAATTCGATTTGCTGCAAGCGGCCGCCCACGAAGATATTGTTCTCGATCCGGTTGTCGCGTCCGTTGTGCAGATGCAACAGTGCACGATAAGCGCGCACGACAATATTGCCGACGACGTCCACGCCGCCCGTGTTGTCGTCAAGATAGACGCCCCAGGAATAATGGGGCGAGACCCAGCGGCCGTCCTCGTAACCAAAGCCCAGACTGTCGTGGAAGTAGTTGTATTGGATTTTGGTGCCGCGCGACGAGATCCAGTCGCGCCCGCCCGTATAGACAACGCCCGTGTCGGCGGTCTCCAGATTGATGTGGCGGATATGGTTGTATTCGATGACGAGATTGTTGCCGCTGAACTGGATGCCGAAGCGGGGGCAGTCGTGGATGAGATTATGGGAGGCGGCATTGCCGCAGCCGCGCAGGCTGACGCCGACCCCCTGTTTATAGAAAACGCCCGTGTGGTGGATGTAGTTGTTGTCGGCTGCGTTGTTGGCCGGTGTCAGGGTGATGCGGTCGCCGCCGCTGATGTCAATGCCGTGGCTGCCCGTGTCGTGGATGTCGCAGCCGGCGACGCGGTTGTTGCGTCCGCCATGGACCGAAACGCCCGAGCCGCGATAGTCGCCAACGTTGCGGATGGTGCAGCCGGCGATCAGGCAGTTGTCAGTTTCGGCAAGCGAGACGGCGGTGCCTTCGCAGCACTCGAACGTCAGGCCGCGGACGCTGATGTGGGAGGCACCGGCGCCGATTTCGAGAATGGTGCGAAGCGTCGGAACATAAACGGTCAATGCAGACGGGGATGTGCCATCCGGCGGCCAGAAATACAGGATTCCTTTCTGTGCGTCCAGATACCATTCACCCGGCGAGTCGAGCTCTTCGAACATCCCGCGCACGTAATAGCGGTCGGTGGGGCGAATTTCATAGGAGCAGTCTCCGGCCAGCGTGATGACGCGCTTTTCGCGGTCTATGGCTTTGATGCGCACGATGTTGTTCCACCAGTTGTATCGCGGAAAAACAAACACCTCGCCGTCTTGAGGGCGCGCCCATTCTCGCGCATCTTCGATCTTGTAGCGCAGTGTGCGGCGGTCTTCGCCCGGCACATCTTGATACATCGGAATATACTTGCCGTCGGCATAGGCCCAGCCGCCGCCATAGGGGTTGGCCGGATCAAAATTGGGATACCGCGCCAGATGTTGCCGCCGGCCGTTGAAGATGAGTTGACGGAAGTTGGCGCCTTTCAGTCCCTGCCTGGTCAAGTCGGCCTGAAGAATTTTGCCTTTGTAGGGAGTAAAGCCGCCAACAGCCTTTCCGCCGATCAGAAGCGGTTTTTCGTTTGGGTAGGCACGATAGACGACGGGCGAGTCGGCCGAGCCGCCGTCTCGCTTGTCGAGCTGCAGCGTGCGGTCGAGATAATATACGCCGCCCCGCAGATACACCGTCCCTGCGCCTTTAAGAGCGCCCGCTGCTCTTGCTTTTCGGATCTCATCGCGTGCGCGCTCGAGGGTCGCAAACGGCCCGTCGCTTTTTGCCGCATTCGGAGCGGCCAGCCGTCCCGACCAAGTATCGTTGCCGTTGGGGGCGACAAAAAGCTCGACCCCTTGGGCAAGTGCACCGCCTGCTGAGGCACTCAGCACCGCGGCGGCGAGGAGCAAAGATCTTCCAGCTGTTCTGATTTTTTTCATCGCTCAGCGCTCCCTTTACTCATTGGGCCATTGCCCCGCATTTCTCACAACAAACTTTGGTTGCAAGCGCGCGAGCGGGCGTCTGGGGTTGGCCGGACGCCTCCTCCGGAGGGCCAACTTCTGCAAGCCGCTTGACGAACCGCAATTGCCGCAATGTCATCAAAGGCCCGGCCCATGCTGGCTACGATATGATTTTCTGCATCGTCCCCTGTATGGTTGTGAGAAATGCGGGTTGGCATGGCTGGCAGGGCAGTGGAATTCTGTGTGACCTAACATACCGTCTCCCGAATACCTGCGAAAACTGGGAATAATTCTATGGCAGTTCGTCAAGAAAATCACGCCAAAACAATGCCCGAACGCCGGGGACAAGGGCCGAAGTTCGGATAGCTGCCCGTGATGCTTCATGGAGCAGGACCATTTCGATGGACGTTTCCCTGCCGCGTGTTCGTTTGATTGATTCTGCCAGACGCAGCATCGAAACGGCCATGGCCGGAGTGGGGGTTCGCGTCATCTTGCATTCAATCAAGCGAATCGTACTTCGGCGACCGGGGAGAACGAAGTCCACTTCCAATCCCTGCTCATCGCGGAAATAATACAACTCGCGCCGCCGCCCGGAGTTCACCTGAGCCTTGACAATCTCAGCGGCCACGAAACCTTCGAACAGAGCGCCTGCAAACGGCGACTTGGCCAAGTCTGCCGCGGTTTCAATTCCCAACAGATGGCAGGCAAGCCCTGAATCGGCGATATATATCTTCGGCGATTTGATCAGGCGCTTGCCGAGGTTTTCGTAGAAGGGCGGCACGATCAGAATCTGTGCCGTCGTTTCCAAGACGCTCAGCCACTGCGCGATGGTCGGCACGCTCACACCCACTGGCGCGGCCAGAGAGGTTTTATTCAACACTTGGCCGTGACGGGTCGCCAGAAGTGCCAGAAACCTCCGGAATGTGGCAAGGTCCTTGACCGCCGTGACCGCACGAACATCGCGTTCGAGGTAGGTCTGAAGATACGAAGCCAACCACAGCCGCGCAGATGCAGGGCGAGCCACCGCTTCGGGGTAACCGCCGCGTAAAAGCGAAACCTTCGGCGTCTCGCGCACCGACATCGGCAATAGTTGCAAAACGGCGGCGCGGCCCGCCATGGACTCGGTCACCCCTTGCATCAGCGGGGATTCCTGCGAACCCGTGAGAAACCATTGGCCGACCCGACGTGGCCGCTGGTCAATCCGCGCGCGAATATAAGCAAGGATTTCCGGAACATGCTGGACTTCGTCGAGAATCGCCGGCGGCTTTACACTGTCCAGGAATCCGTGCGGATCGGCCCGCAGGCGCGCAACAATATCCGGGTCTTCGAGAAGGAAATAACCGGCGCGGGGGAACAGATGCCGCAGGAGCCATGTCTTGCCGGCACGCCGCGGACCGGTCAAAACAATAGCCGGAAAGGTTCTTGCGGCTTTCAAGACCTGCGTTTCCAGCTGGCGGCGAACATCTCTCATAAGTGAGTTTTCTAAAGTGCGACTTTAGAATTCTCAAGCTCATTTCATAGAAAAAACCGGCACACGGCCTCCACGCGCCTTTGCGCGAAATCACCCTCGACTCTTTGCAAGCGAACCTTCAATCAGACATTTGCGCGAGTGGGGAAGGGATCTAATACTTCCCGGCGCGCTTCAATCGTACCGGCGGAAAGGTTGGCCTCGCCATCCCGTTCGATAAAGTACCCGCCAGTGGAACCCATTTTGAATTCTTGGGGTTTTTCAACGGCTCAAAGGCCTCACATTCAGAATATGGAAATAGTCTTTTGGCGTCCCCAGCCAGTTCCCTGTCGGCAGGAAGATCTTCCCAACTAGTTTCAATCCATCCAACAACAAGGTTGTGTTTGCCCGGCGGCAACTCACCGGAGAAAAACGATCCAACAGGGATTGGGTATGCAGCTACTTGACCTTGATGATCGGCATGGATATGCGGGGTGTGATGTTTCTCCACTTCTCGAAAGAACATGCGCACAAGGATTCTACTTTTGGAAATGAATGAACTTGTAGTGTCCGTCGCGTCCGGTATTTCATCCGCTTGAACTGTACGGCCGACAGAGCTACTTGCTCGCCAGCCGATACGGATACATACGCGCGCCGACCGCGCGGCTGGCCGCGATGGTTTCCGGATAGGGCGTGTCGCAGATGTCCACGAAGCCAATCTGATAGTTCTCGCCGTCGCTCCGTCCCGTGGTCGGCTGATCCTTGTATTGGAACCAGTGGGTGCCGACAATATAAGGATTGCGCAGGGCGCCTTCGACATAGTGTTGGTAGGCGGCGGCGCGCTCGCGCTGGTCGGCCACCTCGCGCAAACCGGGATGAAACATCCCGCGGTCGAGCGCGCCGAAATGAAACTCGCCGATGATGATCGGCTTGTCGCAGCCTTCGGGCAACTTCTGATCGGCGACGCTGAAGGTGTAACGGTTGTAGGCGATGACGTCGCAAAATTTGGCGGCAGCGCGGGCCGCACGGTCGTTGACCCACGCGAAGCGGCAGCCCAGATACAGCTGGTGGGGGGCAACCCGTTTGACTTCCTCGCGGATGATGGAGAAATACGTTTCGGCAATCTTGGTGTAAAAGGCCTTCAGGTCCTCGTCCGCTTTTTTGCGGTCGGGCGGCGTAACGGATTGCAGAAGCGCGTCCCACGACTCATGACGGGTTCCCCATGCCTCGTTAAGTTTCTCGATCGTGCCGTACTTCTCCTTCAGGTCGGCGAGGAACACTTTTTTCGCCGGCTGTGTGGCGGGCGATTTGAGCGTTGCGAGCGCCAGCGACACTTCATCGCCCCAGCCCAGCTCGTTGTGGACAAAATAGCCAATGCACCACGGATCGCCGGCCGATCGCCCCCGCTCGCGTTCCATGCTTCGCCGGATGCCTTCGCGGAATCCGGGGTCGAACACATCGTGGAATTTTCCCCAGTAGCCTTCCGAACCTTCGATGGGGATTCCGCCGCCGCCGGTGGTGGCCGTGTAGGGCGTGCGGCGCATGAGTGAGACACTGCTGTCGGACCAGTTGCCGATGGTGTTCATGCCCCAGCTGCGCAGGCGGCGGTGGGCAAGATCGCAGGAATGATTTTCCCAGTTGGGGCCGTATTTGCGCAGCAGGTTGGCCATGCTGAAGTCGTAAGTGCGATAGCGGCGGATGTTTTGATAATATCCGTGCGGGGCGCCGCTGCCTCCGCCGTAAAATTGCGCGAAGGACGAGTTGCCGGCGGGGAGGCGGAAGTAGTGCTCGCGATCGGAAATCGGCGTGGCATTTCGCGCGCGGACACAGTCAATGCCATGCGACCAGAAGAGCCGTCCTTCGGGGTCCACGAGCCACCATTTGCCCTCGTATTTTTCGGTGCGGAAGAATCCCGTCGCTTCAAGTTTCGGCCCCTTGGCCCAGCCGCCGTATGCGTTCCAATCCGATGGGCCCGGATGGGCGGCAAGGTCTTTTTCCTCATCGCGTGTGCGCGCTTTCATTTCCTCGACCGAGTGAACTTTGCCGGGCCATTCCTTGTGGATGAACTGGCCAAACTCGTCAATGAACGGAAAGAAGGTTTTGGTATCGAGCACCTCGACGCGGCCTTCAACGCCTATCGTGCCGACCTCAAACCGGCCGGCGTTGCGCGGACGCGCGGCGTAAATCAGCAGCGCCTCGACATGGGCGGCGTCAATCTTTGGTTGCTCGACAGGCGCGCGACGCATTCCGATCAGTTCAACGGGCTCGGTCAGCTGATAGCGGGTAGGGGAGAGGCGAATGCGCAATGTGGCGGTCGAGCCGGGTGCAACGGTTATGACGACGGCGGAGGCGGAGGTGTATCGGCCGTTGGGGCTTCGGGCATCAAGCCGGGCACCGATGTCGAGTGTTCGCTCGCCGACGTTGCGGACCCGCAGGGTCACCATTTCCCGTTCGGCGAGATTCCATTTGCCCGACGGCGGGCGAAGCGTAATGCCGGGCCATCGCGTCGTGTCTGCCGTTTCGATGCACAGGGCACGACTCCGGTCGCTGCCGGCAAGCGAAACGGTGGCGTCGCGCGTTTCGACTTTTGCCAGGTCGAAGGTCGCCGAAAAATCCACAAGCGCCTGCAAGTCGGCAACCGGCGACCCGCCCGACGCAAACGCTGCAAAGAGGAAAAGCATTCCCGTCAAAAACGCGCAGCAGTGTGTGCTTCTTGTCATAGTCCTTACCTCTCTCCAATTTTTTTATGCAGTACTATAAAAAAATGGGGCGCCTATCCATAAAAGTGTGGATGTCTTTCTTCGAACCGCCCCTATTTCACCGCACCATTGCGATAAATATCCCCGTCGCTGATCACGCCGTTGGTTGGATCATAATGCAATTCCGAAAACTCCATATCACCGTCCGGGCCATAGCTGAACAGCAGCCAGTACTGATCCAGCACGGCCTGATCCACATAGTGAAGATAATCGCCAAAAATCCCGAACGGCCCGCCCAGCATCATTGGCGGTGTGTTTCGGACAAATGGATCGCGCGGAATCGCCGTTAAATATGCCACGGGGGTGGTCAGACGCCACGTCTGCGTCGGCGGCTGCCACGACGGCGGATTGGCGCTCGGCGGATAGTCCTGATAGTCGGTGTGATAAGCCTCGAGCGCAATCGCCACCGACCGCATATCGCTATGGACGCGGGCGACTTTGGCGCGCACTTGCGCCTCGAGAAAATTCGGCAGAGCGATTGCGGCCAGTATCGAAATAATGGCGACAACGATGAGCAATTCGATTAAAGTAAATCCACGATTTCGCATGGGTATCCGCCACAATATCCTAGAAAAGAGTCTTGCAAGTTTCGCGACGGGTCAACGGGCAAATTGAGCACAATCTGGGACGCTGGGGTGGGCGTCCCTCCAAAGGCGTTTCTCAATGTGGAGGGTCGGGTTCCACCCCGACCGCATCACGTTCCACACCGACCATTTAATTTTGAATTTTCGATTTTGGATTTTGGCATGTTTTTGCTATTTATGATTCAGAGGCCGGGGGAAGGCGTCTTTCCAAAGGTATTTCTCTATGTGGAGGGTCGGGTTCCACCCCGACCGCATCCTATATTACTCTATACATGCGCAACCCTATTGTCCATGGAAAGATACGCCGCAAAATACCCGGCAAGTTATTTGCTATGTTCCAAGGCGATTATGGGGAGGAAATGGCCGCACGCAATAGGGGAGTGTGGCAATCTTCGCGACCGGCAGGGCAAAACCGATCCGGAAGAGGTAATTCTATTATAAATAATTGCAAAACTTTAGACCTGCTCCCGCCAGTTGCCGAAGGGGGGTTGTCCTATGGCAGTTATGACCAAATCCACCACCATCCTCCTTGTAGAGGATGACCCTGCCGAGGCGCATTTGATTCAGCATAGCCTCGACAAAACGGACTATATGCTCCAGCACGTGCGCGACGGCGACGCGGCCATTGCCTATCTGTCCGGCGAGGGCGCTTATGCCGACCGCGAGCGCTATCCATTGCCGCGCCTGCTGTTGTTGGACCTGAAACTGCCCGGAAAGTCCGGCTATGACGTTCTGGCATGGATTCGCCAACAAGCCGGCTTTGAAAAACTTCCCGTTGTGGTGCTGACCGGCCGGATGGAGACCGCCGACATTACTGACGCCTATGACCGCGGTGCCAATTTCTATCTGGTCAAACCGGTGGCCTTTGGAGCCTTGCAGGATATGGTGGAGACTCTGAAGCGTTTTCTCGCTGATGCGTAACGGCCCTTTACGATTTTTTGGATGGATACTGCCGCCGGCGCACAAAACTTTGGCTTGAATCTCCGGCATCATTGTGCCGGTGACGGCAACCGCCAACTATAACTATAGTGTGCGCAACTCTGCACCGTGCCGCGCCGATACCGATGCCAAAATCCGCTCGATCAGGGTGTTGATTTCGCCTTCCGTAAGCGTGCGGTCGGGCGCACGGAGCGTCAGCGACCATGCCAGACTTCGTTTGCCCGCCGGAATCTTTTCACCCTCATAGACATCGAACAGCAGCAGACCTTCCAGCAGATCGCCGGCCGCAGTTCTCAACGTCAGTTCCAGTTCGCCGGCGGGAATACCGCGGTCCACAACCAAGGCTAGGTCGCGCGTGACGGCAGGATATTGTCCGAGGGGCCGGAATCCGACGCGCGGGCTGACATAGGGCGCCAAGGCTTCCAAATCAAATTCGGCCAGAAAGACATCGCCGCGAATCTCCCACGCCGCGGTTACTTCTGGATTCACTTGCCCGAACACGCACAGGTCACGTTGTGCGCGCGTGAAACATGCCGTGCGCCCCGGATGAAAGTCGGGCCGCCGCGGCCGCTCGATAAACTCCGGCGCCGCGCCCAGCCGCCGCAGCACGCGCTCGACAATTCCCTTGATGTCGAAAAAGTCCCATGGTCGCGGCGGCTCGCTCCAATGCGCCGGTGTGCAGCCGGCCAGTGCGGCCATTGCATACAGGTGTTCCTGATAGGGCGTGTCCTTCGAACCGACGCACCGATACGATTTGGCCACTTCGAAAATCGCCAGGTCGGCGTTGCCGTGTTTCTGATTGTACGCAATTGTGTCGAGAAACGACACCATAAGCGACGTGCGCAATACCGATTGCTGCCGGCTGAGCGGATTGACCAATTCCACCGCGTCTTCGGCGCTTTGGTATGCCCGTTGAAGACTCTCGCGGTCGGTGAAGCTGTAGGTTACGACCTCGCTCAGTCCCTCGGCTGCGAGGATTTCGCCGATGCGGTCGGCAGTTTCTTGCAACGGGTTTTCTGCGGTTGCCCGGGCTGGAAGATAGGGAATACTCGCGGGAATTTTTTCGTATCCATAAAGCCGCCCGATTTCCTCGATCAGGTCAATCTCGCGGAGCAGGTCCACACGGTGGGACGGCGGCACGACCACCAGTTGATGGTGATCGGAGTGTGTAATCTCACACTTGATGGCCACGAGAATATCGGCAATGTGCGAGCCTTCGAGGTCGGCGCCGAGAATATCGTTGGTGCGTTGGATGCGCAGGGTTATGGGCTGGGGTTTGCTGCGTGTGCCGACGACGTCGAGAACGCCGCGCGTTATCTCGCCGCCGGCGACTTCGCGCACCAGCTGGGCGGCCCGGTTGAGCGCCACGTGAATGTTCTCGCGGTCGGTGCCGCGCTCGAAGCGGAACGAGGCATCGGTTTGAATATCCAACCGGCGGCGGGTCTTGCGAATCCGTACCGGATCGAAATAGGCGCTTTCCAGAAGAACATTGATGGTCGAATCGGAAATCTCCGAATTCTCGCCCCCCATAATGCCGGCCAGAGCAATCGGGCGCGTTGGGTCTGTGATCAGCACATCCTCGGGGGTCAGCGTCCGCTCGATGCCGTCGAGCGTAACCAGTTTTTCGCCCTCCCGTGCGCGCCGGACAATCACCGTGTGTGCGGCGATCTTGTCCAAGTCAAAGGCATGAAGCGGATGGCCCAGCTCGATCAGCACAAAATTGGTGACGTCCACAATGTTGTTGATGGAGCGGATTCCGGCAGCCTCGACCGCGCGCGCCAGCCACACCGGACTGGGACCCACCCGCACGTTGCGCACAACCCGCGCCGTGTATCGCGGGCAGCCTTCCTTGTCCTCGACGGCGATTTTGGCGAAATCGTCTGTGCGGTCCATGGTTTCGATGCACCGGAATTTGGGCGGATGCACCGCACGCCGGAAATAAGCCCCGATATCGCGCGCGATCCCCAGAAGCGAAAGACAATCCGGCCGGTTGGGCGTTACGCCGACATCCACCAGTGCATCCACGCCCTCGCCAATCGGATATGCCGCATCCAGCGTCAACAGGCATGAGCCGTCTTTGTTCCACCCCACCTCGGCACCGGAGCACAACATTCCCTCGGACCATTCCCCGCGGATTTCGCACCGCTCAATTACGCGACCGCCGGGCAGAACCGCTCCCGGCAGGGCCAATGGCACGCGGTCGCCGACTTTCATTCCCGGCGCACCGCAGACAATGTGCAGCGGCGGCACCGCAGAGTCGGCCGACGCCCGAACCGTGCACACGTGCAGTTTCTTCGCTGCGCTGTGGGGCTGAATGTCGAGGATTTCTCCGGTTACAATTTTTCCGGAAACCAGCCCGACGTCTATAACGCCCTCGACCGCCATTCCGGCCATCGTGAGCCCGTTCAGCAGTTGCTGAACCGGCATGTCCAAGTCCGCGTATCGTTGCAGCCAGCGAACGCTGAATTGCATCGCATCAACTCCGCAACCTATCCAGTCTTGTCTTCTGCCCGAACTGAATTCCGAATCCGGCTTGCTTGTTTAAAACTGTTCAAGGAACCGTTTGTCATTTTCAAAAAACAACCGAATATCATTGATCCCGTATTTCAGCATGGCAATGCGCTCGACGCCCATTCCAAACGCAAAGCCGGTCCATTTTTCCGAATCGTAGCCGACATTTTCAAACACCGCCGGATGGACCATGCCCGCGCCCAGAATCTCCAACCAGCCTGTGCCCTTGCAAACACGGCAACCAACGCCGCTGCAAATCACGCACCCAATATCCATTTCCGCACTCGGCTCGGTGAACGGAAAGAACGACGGCCGGAAACGCGTCTGATACTGCGCCCCGAACATCCGATGGGCAAACGCTTCCAGCACGCCTTTCAAGTCGCCCAACGTCACACGGCGGTCCACCAGCAGGCCCTCGACCTGATGGAACTGCGGCGAGTGGGTCACATCGGCATCGGCGCGATAGACGCGGCCGGGCGCAATCACAGCCAGCGGGGGCGGCGTGGCCAACATGGCCCGAATCTGCACGGGCGAGGTGTGGGTGCGAAGCAGCCAGCCGCCGGGCAGATAAAAGGTGTCCTGCATATCGCGGGCGGGATGTTCGTCGGGGAAATTCAGCGCGGCAAAGTTGTGAAAATCATTTTCAATTTCCGGCCCGAGCGCAATCGAGAAGCCCATGCTGATAAAAATCTCTTCGATTTGACGCCGCACCTGAACCAGCGGATGGCGGCGGCCGAAAAGCCGGGTGCGGCCGGGCAGGGTAATGTCCACGGTCTGTCCGGCGATTTCGCGCGCGCGTTCGGCCGATTCCAGTTCGGCCCGTCGTTTCTTGAGTTCATCCGCAACGGTGTCTTTGACTTCGTTGAGAATCATACCGGCTTTGCGCCGCTCGTCCTCGGACAGCGCGGCCAGCTCACGCATCAATTGCGTCAGGCGGCTTTTGCGGCCCAGAACCGCCACGCGCAGCTGCTCAATCTGTTCGAGCGAGGCGGCCGCACGGATGTCGGCCAGAGCCTGCGTTCCCAATGTCCGGATTTCTTCAATCAGCGACGCCACCGGTTCACCTCGTCGGGCGATAGAAACAATCACAGCCCCGGTCCCTTGCGTCACCGAGGCTGCCGAACAGTCCTATCACACTGTCGTAAAGCCTATCGCGGCAGTCTTCTCTCCCTTCCCGCCGCCGGATGGACTTTTCCCGCAGCAGGGGTTGGAAGAAATGCGCATATTCAGGTTGTGGCGGCAGTCAGGGGTTTTCCAAGCGCCTCGGTCGCCATGTTGGCCAACACGCTGAAGGCGTCAGGACTTTGAACGGCAAGGTCGGCCAACACCTTGCGGTCCAAACCCACTCCGGCCTGCTTCAGTCCGGTGATCAGAGTTTTATAGGTCAGCCCATGCTGGCGCGCGGCGGCGTTGAGCCGGGCAATCCAAAGCGCGCGAAACTCGCGCTTGCGCTGGCGGCGGTCGCGATAGGCATATCGCAGCGCCCGCATGGATGTTTCTTTGGCGTTTTTGAAGAGCTTGCGTCTTCCGCTATAGTTTCCTTTGGCCCGTTTGAGCCAAACTTTGCGGCGGCGGCGCGAAACCACCCCGCTTACGGCGCGTGGCATGGAGTAAAACCTCCTCCGAAAACAGTAAAGTATAGGGGCTTAAGGTCAGCGGTTTGCAAAACCGCATCCCCTTTTCATTCCCCTTCTGCACCGTCGCTTTTCGGTGCTTCCGCTATGGAGCTTTTGGCGTTGGAGTTTGATTGCGGAATGACCCGTCCCAAGATTGCTTCAGATTCCCAGAAGCCGTTTGATTTGACGGCGATCGCAGGGCGCCACTTGGGCCTCGCTTCGCAAACGCCGCTTCCGTTTCGGACTTTTCTTGGTTAGAATATGGCTATGATAAGCCCGTCTGCGGATAATCTTTCCCGACTTGGAAACCTTGAATCGTTTTGCTGCGCTCTTGCTCGTCTTGAACTTCATTCGTCTCCTCGGATATTTACACTGTTAATGGTTTCAACCATTCTCTTGTCCAATCCTACAGTGGCCGACTGTCCGTTTCGCCTTGGGGCTGACTACCGACCGGCGGCTGCGGTGCGGCAGATGCGGCGGACATGGCTGCCCGGTCGTGTTTCTCGGCAGATTTTCCGTGGCCGCCGGGGGCCAGCATCATTTGTTGCTGGCGGCCGATTTGCACCATGCGATCTTCGGGAACGCCGAGGTCGGCCACATCGTCGGCCATGCGCTGCAACAATTGCCGGCCGATGTCGGTGCGCACCATTTCGCGGCCGCGATACATAATGGTGACCTTGACCTTGTGACCGGCCTGCAAGAACTCGCGTGTGTGCCGCATCTTGATTTCATAATCATGCGGATCAATGGTCGGGCGCATCTTGATTTCTTTGACTTCCGTGTGCCGGCGGTGTTTGCGGCCCTCGCGCTCGCGCCGCTTTTGCTCATAGAGCACTTTGCGATAATCAACAATTTTGCAAACTGGAGGCGTGGCCTCGGGTGCCACCTCGACCAAATCCTGTCCGGCCTCCTCGGCATAACGTCGTGCTTGTTCAATCGGCACCACGCCAATTTGCTTGCCGTCCGCGTTAATCAGGCGCACTTCCCGTGCGCGGATGGCTTCATTGATCCGCAGAAACGCCCTTTTGCTAATAGCTCGCACCCCCTTGCAGGCAGTTTGCTCCCCTTTTGATAAACAACGAACGAAAAGTTAGGATGCCCCGTTTTCACCGGTCAAGCCTTTTTTCCCTGCAATGCGTATTTCCTTCCCGGTCTTTCTAATCGAACTTCGCGCGAAACGGCATGCAGGCAAAATGGCGCTATTTAGAGCCTATATGAAAACGTGGCTCGGCCGTCTCGGCCAAGATGCTTGGGC
>JAOAGV010000123.1 GCA_026415575.1 Candidatus Sumerlaeia bacterium | reverse complement strand
GGCCCATGCCGCTGCTTTCCTTACGGCCAGCTACTGGCTGACCGCGTGGGAACGCTCCAAGACCCTCACATCGCACCTGCCGCGCCATGCGGCCGGTTCTGCAGCTCCGCCGCCGTCTGCGCCGCGGAACGAAACCACCGCGGCGTGGATTGCTTCCGTTCTGGGAGCGGCTTTTCTTCTATGGGTGGTTGTCGTTCTTGTGCGGCGCGCCACTCGCGGCTGATTGCAACGCGGTTAGTATTCCACCAACACTATTTCGTAGCGATCGAGCACGGGCACAACACAGCGGAAATGTCCCTCGCCGATTTTTTCCGCTTTCAGTTGGCGGCCGGCTTTCAGCAATCGAACGCTCTGGATGCCCTCCGGTGCGGCAAAGGCTAACTCGATGTTGGAAATCGGCGCCGGCGCATGAAGCGCTCCGGCCATCCGCGGCGAGTGGTGATATAAACTCACCCACTCGAACCGGCCGCGCGGGTCCTTGCGATGCGTCACCTCGACCATCGGCGAACACCGTACGTTGACCCGCGGCTCGAAAGCCAGCACATGCCGAACCGCCCCGCTGACCAACATCGCGTGGCCCGCATGAAACAGATCGGCGTAGTGCGTGCCGATGTCCCAAGGAAACGCCGCGACCATACCCTTCTTATAGCGAAGTTGAAACAATCCGGGAGTATCCGAGACCTCCGTGTAGTAGCATTTTTCCGGCGGACCGAACATGGCCGGCGGGATATAGCGCAGAAGTGCATCTTCGGCGCCGGCAGTCTCATACTCGTGGAAGGGGCCATCGAGGAAGACGAGGTCCAAATCGCGCAGTCCCACCGTCGCCAAGTGTTCCTTATCCTTTGGCCGGATTCGGAGATAGGTTCCTTGCTGCCGCGGGAGGGTCTGCTTGAACTTCAGGGCCGCCGCGCAGGTCAGTGCCGGGGGAACCTTGCCGGTCAGCAACAGCCGCCCGCCGGCCGCGACAAACGCGTCCAGTTTGCCGCACTCGTCGCGGCTCAACCGTTCGGCGTCGGGAACCACAAGCACACGGTAACGGTCGAGTGGCGAGCGCGCGAGTGAAACCAAGTCGAGCGGGATATGGTCTTCGGCGAGGATTTGATACAGGCCGTCGAACTCCGGCCCGTCGTGGCGGACGAGACCGACTTCGGCGGCGGACGTGGTAACGCCGAGCCATTTCTCGTTGGCCGCGTGAAAATGAAACAGATCGCGCACGGCATCAAGGCCGACGCGGTCTTCGAGCCGGTCCAGCCGCCCGATACAATAGAAATCCACCCAGCCACCGTTGACCATGTGCTGGTAGATGCGGCGGTGCGTCAGGTGGGGCGAAACGCCTGTGTGGCGATGGGGATAATGGGGGAAATGGACGGCGGTGTTGGTGATCGGCCGGCCCTCGAACGTGATCTGCACCCACTGCTGCTTCTTGGTATCGCTGTAAAGGTCGGCGTCGAGGCGGGCGTTGCTTTCCAGCCGGACGATGTCCAGCGGGACGCCGGTCATGCAGACGGGTGTTCCCGGCCGCACTTCATTGATCACTTGGCGGATTTTCTGATAATGCTCCATAGCCGTCTCGCGACAGAACCGCTGATAGTCCTGATACACAGGATTCTTTGGGTCCGTGCGCGA
This sequence comes from Candidatus Sumerlaeia bacterium, assembly GCA_026415575.1. GTDB lineage: Bacteria > Sumerlaeota > Sumerlaeia > JADFCW01 > JADFCW01 > JADFCW01. The sequence continues at coordinate 12,012 of JAOAGV010000123.1, read as the reverse complement.
GGGAAGCGTCTTGCCGCCGCTCCATGCCGCAAACCGCCGCTTGCAGTTGTCGCACTGGCAGATGCCGTGCGTGACACCGCGATAGTCGCTTCGCGTATAGCCGGTCATGTTGAAAAACACGCCGTCGAAGGGATAGCGGCCGACGGCCTCGCGCAGAATCTGGAAGGCGGCGTCCTGCTGATAGCCGCCGTTGAGACAGGCGTGCACTTGGCCGTTGTCGGCAACAGTCTGGCCCTTTTCGCTGATGTAAAGCCAGTCGGGATGGCGCGCGGCGATTTTCTCGTTCACCTTGCTGAAGTCAAACCGCGCGATCATTTTGATGCCATGGGCATGAAGACGTTTGAGCACCTCGCCTGTGAGGTCGCCTTTGCAGTATGGATTGCGATAATGAAACTCAAGGGCGGTGGGATAGTTGGCCACGATGCCGCCGACATTGAACAGGACCACGTTGGCACCAAAGTCTTTTACGTCGGCGACGTATTTTTCGACGTCCATGTCGGCGTCAATTTCGGGCAGATTGGTCTGCAGCATCCGATATGTTTTCTGAAGCCACCACGGCGGGCTGCTTTCGCCACCTTGGGCGATAGTCCCAAGAAGTCCGGCGGCGAACATCCATGTACATAAAAGCGCGATGCGTGATCTCATGATGTCACCTCTGCAAGAATCCTAAATCGTGTGAATGCAATCCAGCGATCGAGAAGATGGAAGTCCGTTGATGAGGAAACCGTTTCCATCCCACAGGATTCGGGATGCACCAACAGCTATGGGATGGGGCGCCAAACTCCCCCGTCATGCCGCGCGTTTGCGCCGGCTTCGCCATACGTCGAAAATCGCTGCAGCGACAATCACACAGCCGATCACAAGGTCCTGCCAGTAGGTCTCCACTTTCATAAACACCAGCCCGCTTTTGACCACGCCCATAATGGCCGCACCGATCAGCACACCCAAGACGCTCCCCTCGCCGCCCATGAGCGACGCGCCACCGATAACCGCCGCCGCGATGGCGTCGAGCTCCATGCCCGCGCCGGCGTCGGCTTGGGCCGATCCGAACCGGGCCACAAACAGAACACCGGTCACGGCACTGAGAAGGCCGGAAATCACATAGACCAGAAACTTGACCCGCCGCGTGTTGATGCCCGACAGACGTGTGGCCTCTTCGTTGCCGCCCAGAGCATAGACCCGCCGTCCGAACACGGTGTGGACGAGGACTACATGGGCCGTGGCCGCCACAGCGACCATCACAAGGAAGGCCATGGGCAGCCCATAGACGTTCATCTGGACCAGCGAGACGAACGAACGCGGAATGTTGAAAATCGGCTCGCCGTGCTTGAGCACATAGACGGCCCCGCGCGCCATGCCCAGCATTCCCAGCGTAACAATGAACGGCGTGACCCCCAGATAGGAAACGATGGCGCCGTTGATGGCGCCGAGCGACACGCCAACCCACAAACCAAGAGCCACGGCGGCCACCGGATGCAGCGACCAGTCCACCATCGCCATGGCACAAAGAAATCCACTAAGCCCGACAATCGAACCGATGGACAGGTCAATGCCGCCCGTAAGAATGACGAAAAAAACACCGAGAGCCAGAATCGCCGTGTGGGCCACCTGACGGCTGAGCAAATAACGGTTTTCTCCGGAAAGAAACTCCGGCTTGAACAGGCCGATCAAGGCCATCATCGCCACGAGGGCGAGAAAAATGCCGGCTTCTTTCCGGCGAAGAAGACGACCCACCATCGCTCCGGCCTTGTTGCAGAAAACACCCGAATGTGCTGGAAATGAGATCGGACTTTAGTAGTCCTTCAAGTCCAATATGACCAAAAACGAAAATCGCGCCGCGCGTCGTCGAAACTTTGGTTTGCCGTTCGTAGTTCACGCTTCACTGTGCGGTGATTTCCACTCCAGTGGAGCGATTCAGTGCATCGGCCGCGTGCCCCCATCAAGTGGGTTGGCATAGGGCAATCTGCGATTTGGACTGTGCACAGCTCGCGGAAGCGAGCGCGATGTTCTATTTCCATTCAATTCGACTTGTTAACTTCTCCGAACAAAAAAAAGGAAAGCGAACGATGCAGGCCAAGCCCCAAACCAAGCTTCCGAATCGAAAATCCAAAATCTTGCGACCGCAATTCTCAGATCGAAAATGCAAACGGCTGTCAGAGGTCCTGAAACAACTCGCTCAGCTTGCTTTCGATGAACTCCACCGAGCCCAAGTCGGCCTGCTGAGTTTGGTCTTGGGCAAGGAACGGCGACAGGGCCTTCACGGCTTGGCGCGCACGCCCGCGCGCGATCACATCCGATGTGTTGTCGTCATAAGCCAGCAGGAGAAACACGCGCGGGTTGATCCACGCAATATGAAGGTCCGGCATGGTCTGACTATGGAAAGCGATGGTGGATTCCTGCGATTCGGCCAGATTGACGATCACCTGCATGGCCGAGACAATCCCCGCCGCAATGGCACTGAGCTCTTCGGGGTGCACATGGGCGGGGTGGCCGCAGCTGGCAATTAAATAGCCGCTGCGGTCAATCACCAATGCATAGCGGCTCTTGGTTTCAGCGACCAGCGCTGTCAAGGTCTTCTCCATCTCTCTGACGGCGTCTTCTGAAAGCATAAAGAACTGGCGTGCCATAATCTCTCTCCGTTATGTCCTGCCCAAATCGCCATGGGAACCGGCGGCAAGGGGTTTTGCGGCGCCCAAGCCCGAACGGTTCGTTTGGCTTGCAGTCAGCTTTTGAATCACGGCCATGCAAACGGCTTTGAACGGCTCGCGTACACCCTGCCCCTGCGTGGCCACCGATTCAAAGGCAGGCACTTTCCGCTCGTTCACATGAAATTCGAGGGTCTCGATCGGCATGGGGTTTTCCAAGTCCCGCTTGTTATATTGCATCACCATCGGAATGTCTGCATAGTTGTACCCGTGCTCGGCCAAGAGATCTTTCAAGTCCGTCATGCTGGCCACGTTGTCTTCGAGACGATGCCGCGCGGAATCGGCCACAAAGACGATCCCGTCCACCCCCATCAACACCATCTTGCGCGTTTGACGGTAAAACGGCTGTCCCGGCACGCCATAGATCTGAAACCGGACACGCATGCCGGCCACTTGGCCGAGATCGAGCGAGAAGTAATCGAAAAACAGCGTGCTGTCGCCCTCGGTTTGGATGGTTTGGAGCGCTGTCGCACGTCCGTCGGGCGTGGCCTCATAGATCGCCTTGATGGACGTGGTTTTTCCACCCAAACTCGGACCAAAATACACGATCTTGCAAACGATCTCGCGGGCTTTGTAGTTTAAGATCGGCATCGGGATTTCCTTTTCCCTGCTTGCGGCCTTGTTTGCCTCAAGGCGCAACGTCCTTCCGTCCGGACCAAAAGCCGGCCCGGTCGCCGCAACGCCTACCCTCAATTCCGAAGTCATTTTGGGGTTCATCCGGCTTAAGTCAAGACCAAATCGCCGCGCCATCACACTCAAATGGCTTGATGGAGCCGATCAAACCGCTTCGGCCAAAACCCAGTTGACAGCCCCCACCGCCGGCCGTCAGAATTGATTTATGTTGTTGAGCGAAGTGTGGGAGTTTTCGGAATGAATCATGCCCTATGCAACCGTTGCAAGCAGGTCGTTGCGTCGCAAGCGGTCGAGCGCGACGGCAAGGTCTATCTCGCCAAATCGTGTCCAACCTGCGGGCCGACGGAAACCTTGATCTCCGCCGACGCCCGCCGCTATTGGAACAAGCACGCCCTCGACACCGGCTTTACCTATCGCGGCTGCACCATCCAGTGCCTCGGCTGCGACCACGGCAAATCCCCCAGCATTGTCTTTATTGACATTACCAACCGTTGCAACATGAACTGCCCGATTTGTGTGAACAACACCCCCAGCGACGGGTTTTCTTTCGACCCGCCGCTGGAGTATTTTGAAAAGATTTTTAAACACTTCTCCACGTTCAAGCGTCCGCCCGCCATGCAACTGTTCGGCGGCGAACCCACCGTCCGCAACGATCTGTTCGACATCATCGAACTGGCCAAATCCTACGGTCTGCGCGCCCGCATCCTCACCAATGGCATCCGTCTCGCCGACGAGGACTACTGCCGCCGCCTCGTGGAAACCCGCGTCAAACTCCTGCTGGCCTACGACGGCTGCAATCCCGAAATGTACCGTTCGCTGCGCGGAACCGAAAAAGCCATGCATCTCAAACAGAAGGCGCTCGACAATATCGGCAAGATCGGCCGCGGCCGCGTTACCCTCATGACCGTCCTCTCGAAGGATTACAATGCCAACGAACTGCCCGATTTCTTCCGGTTTTGTCACGAACGCCGCGACTATATCGAGGCCATCTATTTCCTCCCGCTCGCCCACACGTGGGACCCCGCCGAATGGGACTATCAGCCCGAGCAGATGACCACCGAGGACCTCGAAATCCTTGTGGACGCGGCATTCCCCAACGACCACATCGAGTTCCTGCCGGCCGCTTTCCTGAGCACGCTGCGCAATCTCATGCGGTGTCTGCGCGTCAAGAATCTTCCTTTCATGGGCGCCCATCCCAACTGCGAAAGCATGTATCTGATGTTCTCCAACGGGGAGGAGTATGTCCCCTTCTCCCGCTATCTCAGGAGCTCGCCGATGGACACCGCGCGGGCGCTGATGGAAGCCGAAAAACGCATGGCGGCCCGCTTGGAACGGTTTGACCGAAGCGCTCTTGGCCGCACACTCGAAAAGGTCGGCCTGAAGGACACTGCGCTGTTTCTTATGGGCATACTCGCCGTCGGCGGCGTTATGCGGCGCCACGTCAACTTCGGCGCCGTGCTGAAAGGCAGCGGCCGCTTGGGGCGGTGGTATCATGGTGTCAGTGCCGTGGCGCAAATGGCGTTCGGCGCCCGCACCCGCCGCGTCCTCGCCAAACACATGAACATCCAGGGCGCGCTCGAAGTCCTTGCCCTCCCCCTCGAAGACCTCACCAACATCGAAAGCGACCGCATGGAACGCTGTCCGTCGGCGTTCGCCTACTACGATCCCTGCGACGACGAAGTCCGCGCTGTTCCCTTCTGTGCCTGGAATACGCTCCATCGCAAGGAAGCGCTCCACAAGGTGGCCGAGTTCTATGGCACTGCACAAGCAGGCGGCGATCTGCTTGCCGCCGGCGGCCGCTCCCGCCGACGTTAACTCGCACCTTGGCTACCTGAGAACTCCGTGCGCAGGATTGTGGGTTGGCGAAGCGTTTTGAGCGTCTCTGTAAGTCAAATACAACAGAAAAGCAATTCACGCTGCAGGCAGCCATTTATAAAAGTGGGCTGGTCTAAACTAACCGACGCCCCCTGTGGGATGCTTTACACGGCTAACATGTCCGGGGTTGTTATGAAGGCTCAAACCGACCCGCTTCTCGTTCACTTATCCTGCCCACCCAAAAAAGAACGACCGATGAAAAATTTCGATAGCCGCGTGAGCTGGCATAAAGCTGCTTGACAAGGCGGCACGGCTGCCAACAAACACGCTTGAACGTATGCACGCGCGCAGGCGGGCAGGGTGACAAACGGGGTATGGTTTTTTTGAATGAACAGCCGAAAAACCGCGGCGAATCGTGGCGCACGCTCGCCCTTTTGTCGTTGTTTATTCTGGTGGTTGCTGCGGCCGACTCGTTGATGGTTTTAACGGTTCACGACACATTTTTGCCGCCGGTCAGGCCGGGAGAAGTGGCGGTTAGCGACACGGCCGACTGGTCGGCGCAGCAATGCTATCCGCGCAGTTGGAAGACGGTCGCCGCAGGGTGGGCGGGCCGTTTTTTCTCCGACACGACCGTCACGGTCCTTGTTGTTGTCTTTTGTCATGCACTGCTTTGGGCGGGTGTATATCACGCAGGGCGTGCAATATTCCCCGTTTCGCCGTGGTCGGCGCTGCTGGGGGTTTTGCTGGTGCGGATGGCGCCCGACTTGTTCGGGGTGGATTTGCTCAGTGCCAAAGAGCCGTCCCGTCTTGCGGCGATTGCATTGTGCTTCTGGAGCGTGGGGCTGACGGTGCGGCGGCGGTGGGTCGAGGCGTGTTGCGTTGCGGGGCTGACGGCACACCTTTTGCCGACGGTAGCGTGCTGGTTCGGGCAATTTATCGTGGTGGCGCTGGTGTGCTTAAATTACGAATGGGGGTGGAAGAAATCGCTGGCGGGGGCGGGCTGTTTTTTTCTCATTTCCGTACGACCGCTGACGCAGTTTTTTCTGAGTGAAATCCTGCCGGACCCGCCGATTGCGGCCGAAGCGATGATGGGACTTCATTTTTTTTCCGATCCGGCGCTGTCGCCGTTTTTTCCGCCGCTGTGGGCCTATGTGTGTCTAACAGTCTATCTGGCGATGTCGTTTGTATGGCTGAAAAGCCATTACGACCGGCGCACGATCCCCGTTGTGATCATATTCTATCTGATCGGAATGGCGGGGCTGTTGCTGGAAGTTTTTTTTGTAGGACTGGTTCCAGTGGAGCGAGCCGTGCGCTTTGAGTTGTCGCACCAGCGGGCGTTTTGGTTTTTGTGGATCGCGGTGTTTTATTCCCCGGAACTGGCGGGGCAAATCCAGCGGGCATGGACGTCGGGGGGACTGTGGCGGCCGCTGTTACGCGGATTGCTGTTCAGCATGCAGGTCGGCTGGAGCGCGCTGACGCTGGTCGAGCGCTGGTTCACGGCACCGCGCTGGAACCGCGCGGTGGTGGCGGCGATGCTGGCGCTCCTTGTGCTGACGGTGTGGATTCTGCCGCAGAGGGAAGGTCCGGTTGTATCGTTTGCAGGTTTGGCCGTTGCAGCCGTTCTGCCGTTTCTTGCGGTTGCAGCGGGAGCAAGCCGTCGCGCGACCTTCCCGTCGAAATTGCCGGCACACGTGTTGGCGGCGACAGGACTATTTGCATTTGCAATCTTGGGTTTCCATGGAGATTCGCTGCGGCACCATCTGGCCGACCTGCGGCGGAACGCCGCCTTGCGCGCCGACTGGCAGGAAGTCTGGGGCTGGGCCGCAGCGCATAGTCCGGCCGATTCGACGTGGCTGGTGAATTGGCAGCCCCGTCGGTTCCGCCGCGCGACAGGCCGGGCAATTGGGGTGAATCGCAGCGAGGTGCCGGCAAGTCCGGCGGACCGCTGGGAGTGGTTTCAGCGCTATTGCGATGTGTATGGGAGGCCGCTCCCAACGCAGGCGCGATCGCCCTATCCCGTGCCTCCCTGCGGGCAGGAGCGAGAGGAACCTCAAGAGATGATCCGCTATCTGGAGGGCCTGCGAACGAGTTTTCTGCTGGGTGCGAAACACTGGCTGTCTGTGTTCGAGGAACGGCCGGTGGGTTCTTTTTTTTCGGCCGCGCAATATGATATTGACTATGTGGTAGTTGCTCGCTTGGATTTGCCTGCAACATTGCCGGAGGCAGAATCAAACGTCGGAGTTGTAGTGCAGTCAGCAGGGCGGTTTGGAAAATTGGAGATTTTGTACGTCACAGGGAGGCCGGACACCGCACGACCATGAATAGCCGCCAAATTCGCGCCTGGGTTCGTTTGTCGCTTTGCCGTTCCGTGGGTTCGCGGACATGGAACCAATGGTTGGTGGAACTCGAAGGCGCGGGGCTTGCGCTCGAAACGTTTTTCGATTTGCCGGAGCACGAGGCGCGCCCGTTTCTGACACGCTGGCCGACGATTGCGCATGCGCTGCGGCATGACGCGCCGTCGGCCTATCAGGTGGATCAAATCGTGGCGCGGATGGAACGCGAACATGTGCGGATTATTCCCGTCACCGACCCTGCCTATCCGTCCCGCCTTCTAACCGATCTCGGATTTGATGCGCCGACATTTCTCTATGTTATTGGAAAGTTGACGCACCTGCGCGGGGCTGCGATTGCCATGGTGGGCACGCGAAGCCCGTCGCCGGCCGGTGTCGAAAGTGCGCGCGCTTATGCGCAGGCGCTTGCGGAAAGGGGCATTCACATTGTAAGCGGGCATGCGCGGGGCATTGACGTGGCCGCTCACGAAGGGGCACTGCGCGGAGGCGGCTCGACCACGTTGGTTCTGCCCTGCGGCATTTTTGCTTTTGAACTGGCCCCGCCGCTGAAGGAACTGAAAATGGACGACAACATACTCGTCCTTTCGCAGTTTCATCCGGAGGCGGCCGTAACGTCCGAGCTGCCGGTGTTTCGGAACACGATCATCGCGGCGCTGGGCGACGGGTTGCTTGTGGTCGAGAGCCGGCTGACGGGAGGGTCGGCGTATGCGTTTCGGGAGGCACGGCGGCTGCGCAAGCCGCTGTGGTCGGTGATCTATCCCCAACCGGTGCCGCCGTCCGCAGCAGGCAATCACAGTTTGCTTTTTGCAGGGGCACAACGGATCGAACCGGGCGAAGAAGGTGCGCGGCAGTGCGTCGAGGCAATGGTCGAACGCTTGCACAAGGCGCGTGCCGAGCATCCGGCCGCGGGCAAATGGCCGCCGCGCGAAGGCGTGGGTCAGGAGGACCTGTTCCAACATGGATGAACACCGCGAGACCTTCGAATCGCCCGAATCGCCTCCGCAGCCCGCCCCGCCGCCGCGGCCGGCGGTTGCCGCACTCGATCCGGAAAAAATCGCGCAGGTGCGCCGCGCCCGCGATCAAATCTACGCAGAAATCTCGAAGGTGATTATTGGCCAGCGCGAGGTGGTCGAGCAGATGCTCACGGCCATGCTCTGCCGCGGTCATTGCCTCGTGGTCGGCGTGCCGGGACTGGCCAAAACGCTCATGGTGCGTACGGTCGCGCAAGTGCTTCAGCTGCAATTCAAGCGCATTCAGTTCACGCCCGACCTGATGCCGTCGGACATCATCGGCACGGACATTCTCGAAGAGGATCCGGCCACGCGCCAGCGTGCGTTCAAATTCCTCAGGGGACCGATTTTCGCCAACATCGTCCTGGCCGACGAAATCAACCGCACACCGCCCAAGACGCAGGCCGCCCTGCTCGAGGCAATGCAGGAGTATCATGTGACCGCCGGCGGGACGACCTACGAACTGCCCCTGCCGTTCTTTGTTCTTGCCACGCAGAACCCCATCGAACAGGAAGGCACGTATCCGCTGCCGGAGGCGCAATTGGACCGCTTCATGTTCGAGATTCTCATCGGCTATCCGGACGAGGAGTCGGAGAAGCAAATTGCCCGCGCGACCACGCGCGATCAGGAGCAGCAGCTGCGGGTGGTCATGGGCGCAAGGGCGATTCTTCAGCTCCAGACGATTGTGCGCCAAATGCCGGTGTCCGAACATGTAGTAACGTATGCCACGCGGCTGGTCAGAGCCTCGCGGCCGGCGGATTCGGGCGACGGACCGCTAAAGTTTATCAAGGATTGGGTGAGCTGGGGTGCGGGCCCGCGCGCGTGCCAATACCTGATCTTGGGAGCGAAGGCGCGGGCCATTCTCGACGGCCGGCTCAACGTATCGTGCGAGGATCTGCGCGCGGTCGCTCCCGCCGTGCTGCGCCACCGGATTTTCACCAACTTCAACGCCGATGCCGAGGGCGTTACCGTCGAGAACATAGTTAAACGGCTCTTGGAGACCGTGCGCGAGCCTGACGAAAGCGATTACCGCGGATAGTTATGGCGATCGGCGGGAATCCGGGCAATCTGTAGATAATAAAGGCGTGAAACATGAACGTGTGGTTGCTTGCCAACGTGGGGCAGCGCGATTTGTATGTGGACGGGCGCGCGCCTGAGGTGCCCAAGAAGGGCATGAGCGAGCCGGCGGGCAATGTGCTGCCACTGCGGCAGTTGGGCAAGCAGATTCTGGGCAACCATGAGGCATGGCGCGGGCGGCTTAGCGCTCCAATGCTTGAATCGGCCGTGCGCCATATTCTCGAGACCGTGTCCGGTGCTCCGCTTCGCGTGATTCTGTTTGCCACCGATCAGGCCGACTCCCCTCATCGGGAAAATGATACGATTGAAACGGCAAAGGTGTTGGCGAAGTGGCTGCCCGAGCGGCTTCCGGCCGTTGCGTCGGTCGAGGTGCGCCGCATTCAGGACAGTCCGCAGGATTACGACCGTATGCTCAAGGCGTTTGAGAGCCTTGTTCCGCACGCCGGCGGGACGGGGCCGAACGCATTGGTGTATGTGGAGATTTCGGGGGGCACGCCGGCCTGCAACATGGCTCTGACGCTGACGGCGATCCGGCGGTTCCGCGAACGCTGCCGGCAGATCTATGTGCCCCAGCGCGGCCAATTGGGAGAGTTGGAACTGGGCCGCAACCTGCTCGAATCGTACCGCGCCGAAGCAGCCGGCCGTATGCTGGATTCCTATGATTTTGCCGGCGTGGCCGACCTCTATGGCGACGAAACGCCCGGCCGCCTTGCTGCCTATGCTGTCGCCCGCGGCAACCTCGATCTCGAAGGTGCCGAAAAGATTCTTCAGCAAATCGAAGCATCCGCGGGCGCCGAAGGGACACTGATTGAAGAAATCAGAAAACTCCGTCGGCAAACTGATCGCCTGCGCCGCGAGGACAAACCCGCGCAATTATGTGAACTCTACTGGCAACTCGATATAAAATGGAAACGCAACGAATTTGCCGACGGATTGGGGCGGCTACACCATTTGGACGAATCCTTTCTCCATGTGCTGGTCGAACGTTTGGGCGTGATGACGCGCAAACGGGAAAACGGTGCGGACAAATGGAAAGACTTTTATGATTCGCTGCGAGAAGTTGGATTATATGAAATCGTCTATAAGAAACGCGATCCCGAAGGCCCGCCAACTCGTGTGATTCTGCGCTCCATTCTTAAACACGCGATTGATCAGATGGGCAGCGGGGAATGGCGCGGCAGAGACCCGGGCATAAGTCTTGAGGACTTGAAACAGGCGAAGAACGTGCTGGATACATACGACAAGACGGGGGATCTGCGAAATAATACGCTTGCAGGCCACGGGTTCACAGGAGTTTCGCGCGATGTGATCGAAAAGACAGCGGGAAAAACACTGGAAAATATTCTCGCCAGCTATGCCACAATCCTCACAATGGTCGGCGCGGATGTGCGCCCGCAGACCAACCCCTTCGACGACGTGCGCAAGTTGATCCTCACGTGCATCACGCAAGCCGCCGGCGCGCAATAAGTATTGCGGGCGCTGCGGAAAGACTCGGACCGAAGCCGGCCGCTGCAAAGCAACCCAAGCAATCCGCCTATAGAAAACCCGCCGGCATGCGACAGCATGAGTCGCTTTCACAGGCGCGATGCGGATGCGACTCCTGTCAATCCGGTCGAGCGGCCTTCCAACCGGCGTTCAGTTGGGCAGCCAGTTCGTTGACCGTCGCCGCATATTTCGGATCGTTGGCGAGGTTGACATTTTCCTGCGGGTCGGTCTGGTGGTCATAGAGTTCATAGACGACGGGGTCGCCGCCCTTTTGTTTGCGCCACTCGACCAGCCGCCAGCGGTCGGTGCGGATCGTGCGTCCCAGATAGCCGCCGCGCGGATAAACGCTAAACGCGGCCTTTTTCCACGGGCGGTCGGGGTTGTCCAGCAGCGGCTTGAAACTGGTGCCTTCGACGTGTTGCGGAATCGGAAGTCCGCAAAGGTCCGCCAAAGACGGATAGATGTCCTGAAACTCAACCAGTGCGTTGCTTTTGCGTCCTGCGGTTTTCATCCCCGGCACACTCACAATCATCGGCACGCGAACCGACGTTTCGTAGTTGGTGTGCTTGCTCGCCCACGTGCCGTGTTCGCCCATCTGGTAGCCGTTGTCGCCCCAGAGGATGACGAGGGTTTTGTCGCGCAGTCCCAGCGTGTCGAGTTCGGCAAGGATTTTGCCGATTAGGGCGTCAATATAGCTAATGCAGGCGAGGTAGCCGTGGAGGAGCTTGCGTTTCCATTCTTCAGGCAGGGGGTCTTCCTGCGGCGGGCCGTCATAGCGGCGCAGCTCGCCGAGTCCCTGCACGGCCCACGCCGGCGCACCTTTGGGCGGATATTGGTTGTCGGGAAATTTGAACTGCGACGGGTCATAGAGGTCCCAATATTTTTTCGGCGCGACGTAGGGGCTGTCTCTTATACACATCTCCGAGCCCACGAGAC
>JAOAGV010000122.1 GCA_026415575.1 Candidatus Sumerlaeia bacterium | reverse complement strand
GAACGGTTTTCGGATAGACTCTAAAGCTAAAGATCAAACATGCTCTCTCCCGCCCGTGATCCTTCAAGTGATTGGCTCACGCAAAGACGCCAAGTCGCAAACGGCTCGTTTCGTTCTGCTTTGTCGTGAAATCACCAAACGGTACAGGCTCAAGTTGGTGACCATCCGGCTGAGCCGCGAATGCTGTTCTTTCTTCCGATTTGGCATCCTTTCGTAAGACTCCATTTAAAGGATCGAGGGTTCCCGCGTTCCCGCAGCTTGCGTATTTTTTATTTGCTAACAGTAGAGATATTGGTTATCTTCTAAACAAGGTTGGGTAAAGCCGCTTCGGCGGAAAGGAATAATATTATCTATATTACACATCACAAGGAGGATGCCATGAAAAGGCAAAGAGCATTTACCCTGATCGAGCTCCTGATTGTCGTCGCCATTATTGCGATCTTGGCCGCGATTGCCATCCCGAATTTTCTCGAAGCCCAAGTGCGGTCGAAAGTCAGCCGTTGCCACAGCGATCTGCGGATGCTGGCAACAGGACTGGAGGCGTATTGCACGGACTTTTCGACCTATCCGCCCATGTATCAAGGCAGCACGCAGCTGCCGCGCATGCGGCGCTTGGTGCCTCTGACCACGCCTGTGGCTTACATCACGTCTATCCCCATGGATGTGTTCGAGACCGCGCTGATCAACATCTCTCCAATCAATCGAGTCTATCCGTACTGGGACGTTGAATACAGCGACGGGCGGAAGGCCAGTGCGACCGGCACGTTTGAGCCGCTGCCCGAGGAGCGCAGCAAGCTGGGCCGCTGGACTTTGATGGGCGCCGGCCCTGATCAAGACTACGAGGCGGCGACCGGCGTTTATGGCTGGGCCAACGACGGCAAGCTGAGCCCCTACGACCCGACCAACGGAACGGTCAGCAACGGCGACGTGCTGCGGTTTGGGCCATGATCATGGGGTTTTAATGGGTAATTCTGAGTGGCGTATGGTTTATGATTATTGTTGATCTGCGGGGGAAAATAGAAGTATTCCCTCCTACCGCATTAAAGATATTGCGCTTTTCAAGAGAGCAATAGTTGTGCGACTGACCAATCGAGTATATCGTGTCTATGCCGACACGTCAGTCTAACGAGATTGAACAGTTACGTGATGCATACATGTCGGCGGGAGTAGTTGGACCATCCTGCGCGGAGGACGCGGAGCATATTGCTTCCGCAACCGTTGCTGACGTGGATTTTGCAGTGAGTTGGAATTTTAAACACATTGTGCATATAGAAAAGATTGATGGTTTTCAAGGTGTCAATCTGCTGCACGGTTATCCACCGATTCGCATTTTTTCGCCGCGTGAGGTGATTTAATCATGAGACCAGTTAAGACGTTTGATTGTGTAAGAATGAAATGGGAGTTTCAAAAGCAAATCCGCAAGAGATTTGAGGGACTTTCGCCCGAAGCCGCACGGCGGGCAAAACGTGCAGCCATTGAGAACGATCCCATCCTTGGGCCGTTTCTCCGCCAAGTCCGTACGCTTGATTTGCAAACTCGCCACCCAACCGTCCGGTAAGACGATGGAAGAAGGCTTTCCATGCAAAAGAAAACCATCCGCGTAGGCATTGTCGGGGCGGGCTTTTCCGCGACCTTTCACTATGAGTCCATCGAGCAGGTCCACAGCGTCCATGCCGACGTCAAAGGCGTCTATGCGCTCGACATGAAGCAGGCCGCCGAGTATGCCGCCAAGCGCGGCATCCGCCGCTATGACTCGCTCGAGGCGCTGCTCGACGACGTGGACGTCATTCATTGCTGCGTGCTGGTCGCCGGCCACGAATCGGTTACCGTGCGCGCACTCGAACGCGACAAGTTTGTCATCTGCGAAAAGCCGCTCACCGGCTATTGCGGCGACGGCTCGCCCGAATTCCACGGCGACCGCTTTCCCAAGGAGGATGCACTCAAGTTTGGTCTGGCCAGCGTGGAGCGCATGCTCGAAGCCGAGCGAAAAAGCAAAGGCAAGATTCTGTATGCCGAAAACTGGGTCTATGCGCCGGCAGTCCAAAAAGAGCGCGAGATCATCGAGAAGACCGGTGCGCAGATTCTCTGGATTCACGGCGAGGAAGCCCACAGCGGCTCACACAATCCGACCTATGCCTACTGGAAATGGTCGGGCGGCGGTGTGATGATCGGCAAGGGCTGCCATCCGCTGACCGCCGCGCTGTATCTGAAGCGGGTCGAAGGCCGCGCGCGCGACGGCAGGCCGATTCGGCCCAAAACGGTTTCGGCGCGGACGGCCGCGCTCACGCGCCTGCCCAACTTCCGCGACGAAGGCCACATTCGTTGCAATTATTATGACATTGATGACTTCTCGATGATGCACGTCACATTTGAGGACGACACGATTGCAACTGTCTTCGCCTCCGACATCATTCTCGGCGGCATCCACAACTGGCTCGAAGTGGCCTGCAACAACCACCGCTCGATCCTCAACATCAATCCCAACAACTCGATGCAAACTTACAACCCGGTGGACGCCAATTTCCGCGACATCTACGTCGTCGAAAAAATCGGTACCAAGCAGGGCTGGACCACACCGCTGCCCGATGAAAACTGGTTCACGGGCTATCCGCAGGAAATCGAGGCGTTCTATCGCACCGTGGCCTACGGCGAACCGGTCGAAAGCGACAGCCGTTTGGCCGCCGATACCATCTCCACCATTTACAGTGCGTATGTTTCAGCGGAGCGCAAAGGGGCCGAGATGCCCGTGAGAACGTTTTGAGGGGTGCTTCGCATGGCAGAGTTATCGGCTGATATTCTCCTGGTCGAGGACAATCCTGCGCACGTGGAGCTGATCCTGCTGGCGCTTCGCAAGGAGGGCGTTGCCGAGCGCACGCACGTCGCGCGCGACGGCGTCGAGGCGCTGGACTATCTGTTCTCCGGCGATCCGCCGAGCACAAGCAGTTGCCTGCCGAGGCTGGTTCTGCTGGACCTCAAAATGCCAAGGGTCAACGGCCTCGAAGTGCTCGCCCGCGTCAAGTCCGACCGGCGGACCCAATCCATTCCGGTCATTTGCATGACCTCGTCGCAAGACGACCGCGACATCCGGGAAAGCTACCGTCTGGGTGCCAACAGCTACATCCTCAAGCCCGTCAACTACGCCGAGTGGGCCCGCGCCATTTCCTCCCTTGTCGCGTATTGGCTGCAATTGAACCTGTTGCCGGCGTGAGCCGTGCGCTCAGCGATAGGCTGTCCAGCGCGCGGCCCGCGTCGCCAAAGGAGAAATCGGGATTTGCCAGCGCGTGTAGGTTTGGTTGGATTGAACGACAAAACAGCCGTCATAGGGCCAGCGGCCCGGTTTGTAACCGGCCAGAGTGAGCGCAAGAAAATACTCGCCCGGTTCGACCGAGTTGAACCGAAAATTCCCCAGAGCATCGCTGGTTTGGCTCGAGCCCGTGTAGGCACCGTCGCTGCGGAAAAGTTTCACCAGCACGCCCGAAGGCTGCCGGCCGGTTTCGGTATTGCGTACCGACCCTTCAATCGCGCCCGTCACGAGCGTGAAGTTCTGGTTGTCCTGATGCGCGGCAAGATTATTATAGGTACGGCTGGGCGGCGAGAAAGCACAGTAGGTCTTTCCCGGCGTCACGGTGCCCGACCAGCCTTGCGGCAGAAACGAGAACAAATACCCGCCACTGGCTGACGCCTGAACTTTGGCCCGCATTAGCCCCGAGGCTGATTGAAACGTCAACCACGTCTGCGGGGTGGTCCATCCCGAAATCCGCAGCGTATTTGCCGCATCATCGCCCGCCGTATTGATCGCAAAAAGCCGCACGACATCGAACCGGTATTTATAGGTCTCGCCAACCCGCACCAGCCGCGCGCCGACGCCCGCGATCCGTCCGCCGCCGGGCGAGACGGCGAGATTCGGCACCCGCATCTCTTCGCTGGTGCTGTAGACGTCCGGCCGCGGCTGGCGATAGAGTGTTGTGAATTCCCATGAACTGCCGTTGTGGAAGCCGTATCGGATTTGGCCTACATGCGTGCGCTGGTAAGGCTCGTGATAGCAGGCGCGGTCGCTGAACACAATATGGGGGCGGCTATATTGATCGAAACGCAAATTCGCGCTAACGCCCGTAAAATGGTTGCCGTCGGTGCCGTAGTATCCATCGGCCGACGTCACCACCGTTTGCTTCTGCCACGCATTCGGCCCCACACGCGCCGCATAGCAAAGATACTCGTCGGTCAGCGATCCGGTCTTGGCAAAACTCTGATACACCGTGGTCATGGCCGGATTGCCCGCAGGCGTAACGGCCAGACATGGGTAGTTTCCGGCAAACGCATCGTAGTCGCCGGGGCCAAACACAATCTCGGATTGCCAAGCGCCGCTCCGATTGGTCATGTAGCGGCACTCGGCTGTTGCATACCACGGCGAGGGTTGATAGACAACAACATAGGCGATGTGAGCGTATCCCTGATTGTCTGCGACGATGCAGATATTGCCGGCCTGCGTGTTCCACCACAGCAGCTGTGCCGGATCGGTCCAGAGACGGTGGTCAATCACTTCGTAGGTCCAGGCGCCCGTGCGGTTGGTCATATAGTATAAATTGTAGTCAATGGCTGCCTTTCCGACGGTGCTCAAGGTTTTGCTGTCGCGGACCAGAATGTGGAAGATTCCGTCCGCGCTCATGTCGCCCGCCATGTCGTAGGAATTGACAGCGAAAGGAAACTCCACAAACTCCTGCCGCCACGTCGCGCCGCTTTTCCAATAGTGATTGAATCCCCAGCGCGTGGTGCTGCCCGCACTCTCGCTGGCCCGATTCAAGATGTGCGGCTGAAGCCATGAATCGTAAAACAGCCAGAGATAGCCCGTCAGCTGGCTCACACCGGTAGCTTGAAGCGTTTTTATGGTTTCCTCCGACGATGTACCGTCGGGATTAAAAACGCGATAGACCAGACTGAGTGTCCATTGCAGAGTGGTGGAACTTTGGCTGCTGGTCTTATAGACGATGCCGATCGCTCCGTTGGGCGCATATTGGACCCATGGCCGCTGCGACTGTATCGGCTGATGTGACGTATTGGAATGTATGTCGGTGGAATAGAGGATGTCGCTGATTTGGATTTGAACCGACGCGCCAGCCCGATGGCCAAGAAGTGCAAACACCATCAGCGGCAGAAGATGACCGGCTCTCTTGCACGGATTCAGAATGCCCATCTTTCCGCCTCCCAAGGGCTGGCCGGGACCGCAAAGGCTACAAGAACTGCAAAGACCGCAAGGACAGCAAGAACTACCAAAACCGATAGTTTATTCTCCTCCAAGAATGTCCTTTTTGTCCTTCACTCCTTCTTGTCCTTGATCAATCGGATCTTCGCAAGATAAATGCAAGCCTTTCCCTCATGCGAAGAATAATAGCTCATCCAGAGCATATTGTCATGCCAAACCAAGCCGGGATAGCTGCAATCGCCGCCGCTGGGCAATGTAAGGACGGGCTCGTAGGTGGTCGGGCCGAAGCGCGCCAGAATTGTCTTTGGGCCGTCGGGGTGATGATAGCGGCTTGCGGCCCACATGGTGCCGTCTGGTAGAATAATAAAATTCGGCCCGCCCAGACGATACTGCGTTTCGTGCCATTTCCATTCGGTGTAGGGCGGGCGGCTGGTGCCGATCCAGCCGAAAGTGCTGCCGCTCTCGCGTCGCACAAGAGCGATCATCTCGCCGTCGTCGCGGAACCGAAGTGTGGTCTCGCTGGGGTGGTCGGGCACATCCAGCTTCACGATTTCACGATAGTTCACGCCATCCTCGGATGCGACCAGTTTCAAACCCCATGTGGCATAACGGTCTTTTCCGGCCGAGGCATTGTACGATACACCGTAGGCGCGCCCGTTGTGCCATGTAACGCGCCAGAGCCACTCGCCCTCTCCAAGAACGCGCTGTGTCGGCGACCAGTTGCGGCCGTCGGCGGAAAAAACCACGCGCGGCTGGCGGCCCACCAGCTTGCCCTCGCGATAAACCGACCCGCCCGCGACCATCATCAATCGGCCGTCCGGCGTTATGGAGAGCTTGGGATCGCGCAGATCAATGCCGTCTTCGGCCAGAAGGGCGGCAGATTCCCATGCCTGCCCGTCTTCAGACGTCAGAACGCGAAGCTTGCCGTCGCCTTTGACATGGCCCTCGGCCTCACGAAACGAGCAGAACCAGCGGTCGCTGAAGCGAATCAAATCCGTAAAGGCATTATGCGCGCCGCGGTCCCAAATTTTCCGGACCGAGACCAATTCCACGCCGGAAGCGGGCGGCATGGGCGGCGGCCCGGCGCTAAACGATGTTTGCGCAAAGGAAACGAGGAACGCAATCGCGCACAGGAATATGGCGGCGTTCCCAATATGTCGGCCGGAACGAAACAGGTCGGCGGCTGTCATTGCAGTCTCCTCCGAAAAAGATTCGGCCCTCTTTGGCCGTCAAGGCCGTTCGACGAACAGCCGGCTGAACGGCTTCAGACGAATGGCGAAGCTTGTGCCCGGCCGCTTGCGGATTGCAACTGGTTTATGAAACGGGGGCGCATGTTCCTTCTGTTTTGATTTGCAATGCAACCGAGATGCACCGAAAATGTGACGTGGTGCCAATTCAGGTGGTTCCCAAGTAAAAAAGCAACCACCAATAAGCTGCTTTTGTTTCGGCACCTTTTCGAGAAAAACCGACTTTCCACCTGCTATCAAAACTGGAATGAGGCAAACCATGCGAACACTCCGCTGTTTATGGGTCGCCATGCTATGGGGCCAAGCCCTCTATGCCCAAGAGGCTTTCAGGCCATGGTCGCTCGACACGCATCCGGGCGATGTAAAAAAATCGCACGTTGAGGAAATCACCGGTGGCCGGCACATCTACAAGGTCGTTCAGGGCGGCACAATGGATGGCCGCAATTGCCGCTCGCCGATGGGATGCGGCATTGCGCGCGAAGGCGCCCTGCTCCAGCGCTGGGAGTCCAACCGGTCCGTGCGCATGGAGAATGTGGGCCAGACCGATGTGGTGAATCCGTGGCTATCGAACGGGCGCAACAACTTTCGCAGCGCCGCCGAGATTGTCGCCGCCGCCGTCACGCCCGGAATGACCGATGCCGAAAAGGCCTTTGCGCTCTGGTTCCAAGAAATCCAGTATCGCCATCACTCCGGCGGCGACAACAATGAGCTTCTCGACCCGGTGAAGGTCTTCAACATCTACGGCTACAACACATGCGGCAATGACTCGATTGCGCTCGCGACCTTGTGGCGCACGGCCGGTCTCAAGGCCGCGCCAGCCCGGGCGCTGGGCCACTGCATTTCCCAAGTGTTCTACGACAACGCTTGGCACTTATTCGACGGCGACCTCCACTCGGTCTATTTGCTGCGGGACAACGAAACCGTCGCCGGCGAACAGGACATCGTGCGCGACCACGATCTCATCAAGCGGACCCACTCGCAGGGCATTCTCTTCCCCGACACGTGGTGGCAAAGCCAAGGCCACTGCGCCATGTATTTCTACGAAGGGCCGGTCACGGGCCAGCGCGGCGGCGAATGCAAGACCACCATGAACATGACGCTGCGGCCGGGCGAAGCCATCGTTTGGCGTTGGGGACAATGCGATCCGGTCAAGTATCATGGCGCGTTGGGCACCATGCCCACCTATCCCCATCTCATCTACAACGGTCTGTGGGAGTATCGTCCGGATTTCTCAAAAGCCCTTTGGCGCAAGGGCGCATCCAGTGTGGAGAACATCGTGTCCAGTCCCGACGGTCTTGCCGCAGAGGCGGGCAAGCAGGGCACGGTGATCTGGACGATGCGCAGCCCCTACGTCTTTGTCGGTGGCCGGATCGAGGCCGAGGGAGAAGGTGCCAAGTTTTCAATTTCTGTGGACGGCAAGACTTGGCAAGCGGTGAAGGAGAACTTCGACAAGTCTTTTCCAACCGTCGGACCTGCCCGCTACGAGTATCGGCTTCGGTGCCAGCTCGCCGGCTCGGCGCGGCTGCGGCGACTGGCAATCATCAACGACGTGCAGATGGCGCCGCTGGCCCTGCCGGAGATGGTCGTCGGGGAAAACACCTTCACCTACAGCGACCAGTCCGCTGGCGAACGCAACGTGCGGGTCACGCACGAGTGGGTTGAGCGTTCGACGTCCCGGCCTCCGCTTGCGCCGCAGGGTGCAATCTATCCGCCCGACGGCGGCGAGGCCAACGGCACCGATGTCGTTTTTCAATGGACACCCGCTCAAAGTGTCAATGGGGAGCGAATTGAGGACTACCACTTCGAGTTGTCCAGCCGCGCCGACATGCGCTATCCACTCTCGATGGATTTCTACAAGCTCATCTCTCGCACCGCCGATGTCAGCCGCGAGAAAGGCAAAGACAGCGCCAAGGACAAAATCACGGCCAAGCCTCAATACACCCTGACCCAGCCCGGCTTGTTGACGCCCGACCGGCGATACTACTGGCGCGTGCGGGCGATGAACGAGAGCGGCGTGTGGGGGCCGTGGAGCAAAACGTGGAGTTTCACGCCGCGCGGGCCGGCCCATCCGCTGGATGTTGCCGTTGATTACGATCCGGACAAGGGCGTGGGAATTCTTCGGTGGAAAGCCAGCCCCGTCGGTCGCCCGCCGGTCAAATACCGCATCTACGGCAGCGACGAAAAAGGATTTACCATCGGCGACAAACCCTATCAAAGCACGGTCGGAATCACAAAAGAAGAAATGGCCGGGTGGAACCCCTGGTTCCCGGCCAACTTTATCGCCGAGACCACCGCCACGGAGATGGCGGTCATTGGCCCGGACGTTGTTCTGCCTGCCGCCAACAAGACCTTCTATCGCGTGGTGGCCGTAGACGGCCAGGGCAAACGCAGCGGGCCGTCCGACTATGCCACCGCTCCGCGGCCCGTGATCTATAGCAGACCCGTGCAGACGGCAGCGGTCGGCGCCGAGTATCGCTATCAGGTGCGGGCCAACCGGTCGCTGGGCGATCTCACTGCCCGCATGAAAGACGGCCGGCAAGTCAGCGGCTACTTCGACATCGAGAAGCCTGTGTTCACGCTCGCGCAAGGACCGGCATGGCTGAAGATCAACGAATCAACGGGGCTGATGAGCGGCGTGCCGGACCGGGCCGGCGAGGTCGAGGTCGAGGTTGCCGTCGCGCTCCGCCGCGAAGTCCGCCAGTTGGACGAAAAGACACTCGCTTGGGGTAACGAGAAGGTTCTCTCGACGTCCGTTCTGACGGTTGGCTCAGCCACGCAGAAGTTCGTCCTCGTGATCCGACCATAAGCAGGGTTGGACTGTCTCGCGATAAATGTCTCCGGATTAAGGTTTGGAGGCAATTCCGTTGTCGCCGTAGGTTGGCAGACGATAACGGTCGGGGTGGAACCCGACCCTCCATGGCGTACGAATCGAAATGCGGTCGGGGTGGAACCCGACCCTCCACGGCGTCCATTCTGCCATTCATTTACACCCGCAGCGCCGCTTCAATGTGTATTCCGGCCGGACCTACTTGCTTCGTGGCGGCGGCATCGGCATTACCGGCGGCAACGGCGGGGGTGCGGGCACGCCTGCTCCTTTCGCTGTTGTCGGCCGCGCCGGTTGTGCAGAAGGCTTTGTCGGCCCGGCCGGTGCTGAAGGAACGTCATACCATCCGAGTTCTTTTTTGATCGGATGCAGCCAGAGGTAATACACGGGACTTCGGTATTCGTGTATCTCGCCGGTGTCCGGGTCTTTCACTTCGAGCAAATCAATACCCACCACGGTTGCAAAGGAGTGATACACCGGACAGTGGCCGGGGCCGATAAACCAAATCACCTTGAACAGCAGGGGCGCATCCCGCCAGTAGTGCGGATCAAAATACTCTCTCACTATGGCCGCGCCAGTCTCAACCACAAGGGGTTTGCCGCTGCGCGAGCAGGCCATCACTGCGGCCATAAGCATCAGGAACAGGAAGAGTCGTTTCATGGGCAATCACCTTTCGAATGTATGTCGTCGGAGTAAATGGACAAGACTTGTTAGTCTTGCACTTTCCTCGACTAGCCGTTCGTTGCGGTCAAATAACAACCGCCCTCTGCGGCACAGGAACACCAAAGCGCCGCAACACACCGTAAATAGAACACTGCGATCTGCACCATGCAGATCAACGCGGGAGGCGAAGTCAGGTGAAACCGGAGAGAAAGCCTACGAAGGAAAATGGATTGCTCATAGGGGTTGGAGTGAATCTATCGGAAGCGTGAATCACCGCGTGTGAACTATCCCACCTTAGCCTTTCCGGCCATCATCCTAGTCGGCAATGTGTGTGCATCGCGCGCGAAAGTCAACGGCAAACGATGAAGCCGGTTTTTTGGCGCGTGCCTCTCCCGAAATCGGGGGAAGGTTTCCGCGAGCGCCAGCAAGACTGCCGCGTGATGAGGGAAAAATCTTCCCAACGCCTTTGGCGTGCGGCGGCCATGCTGCCGCTTTTCTGAAACCATCCGTCTTGAGTCAAAGCGTCGGCGCTGCGGAAAGCCCCCCGCTTGGCGGCCAATCGGGGCGAGCCCGACGAATATACCGCGCCGTACCGCGCGCCCTCGGCTTGCCGATCGCGCGGCCGCACGCGCTGCGATGCACCCGAGCACCGCGGCGTTTGTGCGGAAGCTACGTTGGAATAGACAGAATACCCCACCGCATCGTAGGCGCGCATGCGCAAAGAGTCAGTCGGGTTCGCCCGAATCCATAATCGAGATAAATCAGAAGAAAATCCCAAATGTATGGAACGGCAATGTTTTGCAAACCCCTTAAACCCGCAAAGCCTTCACGTAACTCATGAGGGGCGGCTAATTATGAAGTCCTTGCGAGGACATGCAAAAATCCCCGGCCGAAATCGTACCATTGGTGGGGTCGTACAGGCCGTTGATAAAGCGCGGATCGCGTTTGACAATATACTCCGGCAAGCAGCTAAAGCCGCCGTGAAATTGTGATGTATTATCGGGCCCATACGATGTAACACGATAGAAAACCGCATAGGCTTCGGTGCCCACAGTCCACTGTCCTCCGGATGCATGCCAGTATTCAAAGATGTAGCCGCCCGTGCCGAGATTGCCCCGCTCCAGCCATGGGCTGAGGGGAATGCTTGTCAGATACGGGATGGGCGTTGTCAGAAAGATGAAACTCATGGCATCCATTGAACCTTGGGTTTGGCCGGGGAAATTGTCCGGAGGATAGTCCTCATTATCCACGCGGTAGGCCTCCAGTGCCACCCTCATGTTGCGCAGATCCGCTTTGACGCGTGCAACTTTGCTGCGCGTTTGCGCTTCGAGAAAGTTGGGGATCGCTATCGCCGCCAGAATGGCGATGATGGCGACCACGATGAGCAGCTCGATGAGGGTGAATGCGTTTGGCATTCTTTTCATGGTGATTGTGCTCCTTTCTCTTGTTGGAATCATTTATGGAAGCATTTCGATCGGAAAATACTGGGTTGTGGATTCCGAACATCGCGGGCCCACTCTCAGAATATCGCCCGAACTCACGGTTCCGTTCGTCGGATCATAAATGAAGTCGGGGAACTGGTTGACTCCGGCACCCCGCCCTCCGCCATATTGGTCGTAACAATCCGGTCCAAAACTGTTTAGCCGCCAGAAATGGCCAAACAGCCGCGGAGGATCGCTCAACGGACCTACGAAATTGATGTAGTCGTAGGTGTCGTGGATTCCATAGACAACGCCACCTATGGTAACCTTATCGTCGTTCTCCTTGAAAAGCGAGAATGGATCCTTTGGAATGGAAGTAATATAGGCGACCGGCGTGGTTAGCCGGTTGAAGCGCCATGAGCAGGGGGTGTTGCCGCCATGGGGCGGGATGAACCACGTCGGATAATCGCCTTGGTCCACGTGATAGGATGTGAGGGCGACATCGAGCGTGCGCATTTCCGTTTTTGCCCTCGACACCTTGGCCCGCATTTGAGCCTCTAAAAAATTCGGCACGGCGATTGCCGCCAGAATGGCGATAATGGCAACTACAATCAACAATTCGATAAGCGTAAATCCTTTTTTATTTCTTTTCATTTTTTCCCGTCCGGATCACAAGTAATGAACATTTAGGTGGTTATCTTCCCGCTTCATGAGACCTTGTTTTATCGCTTTACCATCCGCCAATTATTTCTAACACGACTAAACCGCTTATCTGCGCATATTTTATTTTGTCAAAGCAAAAATTGCCTGTTTTGTGGACTCCAAAAAGGGGAAAGCGGCGTATCCTGACCGTTGTTTCAGGTCAATAATCCGGCTCGTTGGGATTTGGAAACAAGAGAAAATGCACCATGGCAAGCGCGCATGGGAACGCAGCGGCGGAGTAAGATGAAATGCGGGCCTGCCGCGGGAAGTAGTAGACCTCTCGGCACAGGCGTATGCAGCGCTGGGCGTCGCACTGTGGACGTGGGATTGCTGTCTAAACTTTTCGGGCAACAAATAGCCAAAATCTACCGTTTGTTCGCAAGCCGACCGCAAGGTACGGCTGGTCTTCCGCGACTTCCCTTGCGAGCACTGGGTATAGCCGCGAACGACCAACCCCATCGAGTACACCCACATCCGAATGGGGATTTGGACGCCGTGGAAGGTTTCCATCCCGAGGCGTCTCTTCGAGGTTGTCTTTCCATAAATGATACCATCTTGGAATTTCAAATAGCCTCACCGGAAAAACATTTGCCCTCGTCTTGATTGGAAGTACAGGACATCTTGTGCAAGCCGCAGGGTGCTTCTGCGACGTCAGAGCGACGGAAGTTTGCACAGGCCTTGGGCTTGCCGCCTGTCATGTATCGCGCCCAAATGGACAGACACGGTTCAAGCCGAATAAATGACACAGACCGGCGGCTGTAACCCCGTAAATCCAGTAGTCCCTGCCGTGGTGTCGAATGGCCCGCCATATTGGGGGAAAGGTGTTGTTGACAAACGTCGTGCCGGTAACCAGAAGAACATCCGCTTCGCGGATCAGGCGCTCGGTGTGCGCGGTTCCATCCCAAACTTCGACGCCATGTTTTACGGTTCCAATGTTGTCCGGGTTCAGGTCTGTCAGTCTCACGCGATCGGCGCCGAACTCCCTGACCAGTGCTTCAAGAACGGCCGGATTGCAGCCGATCAGTCCGACCGTTGTCGTTCCCTTTTTTTCCCGTATGAGCCGGGCAATTTCCAGTCCGCATTTTTCCGGGTCGTCATCGCGGCAGTGCAGCGCGCCGGCGATCCACCCCAGATGGCGCAGCGCCGCATTCAACGTTGCGACAAACAATGCGCGGTCGGCATTGGAGTGCAGCGGGCGGTCGAGCATCTCGCGCAGGGTGCCTTGAAACTCGGCGGGCGAATCGGTAAAGGCATGGCCGCGCGCCGATTGGACCCGCGCTTCGATGACTTTTTCCTTGCCCGCCAGAATGGGAAAGTCTTTCCGCAGCGGCGTGCCGATGGCCTGCTCGGGCGTAAGCAGACCAGCTCGCACCAGCACGTTTTCATCAAGCCAACCCTGCTCTTGCGCCAGCTGTCGCAGAATGCTCCGAGCCGCCTCAAGGAAAGTCGTTTCTGCAAATGCACCCATATATTGCCCCCAAAACGGTTGAACGGGGCGCCGAGCGTCGAGCCGACCGCTGCGCCCGCGCAAGTCGGCACGGCCACGTTCCAAACAACAAACCCCAAGCAGTCCGCCGATGATTCCGGCCAGCGCGCCCGCCGCCAGCAAAACCAA
>JAOAGV010000121.1 GCA_026415575.1 Candidatus Sumerlaeia bacterium | reverse complement strand
CTGCGGCGATTGCACAATCGGCGGCGGTGTGGGCGCAACCGCCGTGGCAAGGTCCGGCGGCTCAATCAGATGAAGACCGCCCAGCGAGCGTGTGATGAGCCGAAAAGACTCCAACGGCATCCAGAGTTCGCCTTCCACCACTTTCAACGGCCGCGCCAGCGAATACCGCTTGTCGCCGATGACAACGTCAGAGCGGGTCCCCGACGACAGCGAGAAGCGCTGGGCGCCGACTTCAATATGCAACAAGCCCGTCCGTGCATCCCATTCCCAGCGGCTCTGTTCGTTGTACTGCTTGAGCACAAATGTTACGGCGGAAACCGCCAGATAATGTTGCGCGGGCGCGGCTGCCGTTGGATCGAGCGACCGCAGACTGATGGCATACATCGCGCCGCTGGGCAACTCGACCGTTACGCTCGTGGCCAAACTCGATGCTGTTGCGGCCCAGAGCAGGGCCAGAAGAACCATTCGGCGGCCGGCAACGCCCGGTGCGAGGACTTTCCGCCCAATCCACACGCGCACGGAGAATTCATCTTTGTTTTTTCGCAAAAACATAATCCAAAATGCTGAAGGTTTCGGTCCCGCGTGTCAAAGCCTTTTGCCCAGTCGGGTGCGCGGCGGCTGTTTCTCCCGAAAATGGAGGGTCGCGTTCCACCCCGACCGGATTTAGGATACGAATCTTGGAGGGTCGCGTTCCACCGCGACCACATTGCTTTGGACTCATTCATCTATCTCACGCAAAGACGCCAAGCCCCAAACGCCTCATTTTATTCTGCCCCATCGTGAAATCATCCAATGCCACAGGTTTAAATTGGAGACCCTCTGGTTGAGCGGCAAATGCGGCTCGTGGCCAACTTGGCGTCTTTGCGTCAGCCCCTTGTCTGAAGGATCAACGATGCGGAAGATCTGCGGTCGGGGTGGAACCCGACCCTCCAAATGACTCAGGGCGACATTATCTGGCTCCTCATGATTTCGGGAGATGCACCGGACATTTCGATCGGGCGCCATTTTCGCTTGACGCGCGTGCGGCCAACCTGAAACTCCTACGTCTTGTTGTTTCGCCAACGCAAGATCGGCATCACTTCGCATCCCTCGGGGAGCAAAAGGAGAGCAGAATGAAGTGCGACATTCGCGACCTCGGACTGGCCGAGCAGGGCAAACTGCGTATCGAATGGGCGGGCAACACCATGCCCGTTCTGCGCAGCAT
The DNA here is from genome assembly GCA_026415575.1 of Candidatus Sumerlaeia bacterium. GTDB lineage: Bacteria > Sumerlaeota > Sumerlaeia > JADFCW01 > JADFCW01 > JADFCW01. The sequence goes on along the minus strand of JAOAGV010000121.1, from coordinate 12,559 downwards.
CCGCCAGCGTTTTGAGAAGGAAAAGCCCCTCAAGGGCGTGCGGCTGTCGGCGTGCCTTCACGTCACGACCGAGACCGCCAATCTGATGAAGGCGCTGAAGGCCGGCGGCGCCGACGTGGTGTTGTGCGCCTCGAATCCCCTCAGCACGCAGGACGACGTTGCGGCGTCGCTGGTCAAGCACGACCGCATTCCCGTGTTCGCCATCAAGGGCGAGGACAATGCGACGTATTATGAACATATCCGCGCGGCGCTGGCTCATTTTCCGATGCTCACGATGGACGACGGCGCGGATTTGGTTTCCTCCCTGCAATTCATCGCGGTCGGCAAGCTCGACGGCCTCCATCCATCCGTCCGAAAATGGCACGATTCGCTTTCGGAGCGCGACCGCAAACGTCTGGTCGAGGGCGTCATCGGCGGAACCGAGGAAACCACAACGGGCGTCATTCGCCTCAAAGCCATGGAGAAAGACGGCGTGCTTTCGATTCCGGTCGTCGCCGTCAACGACGCCCAAACCAAGCATCTGTTCGACAACCGCTACGGCACGGGGCAGTCCACCATTGACGGCATCATTCGTGCGACCAATTTCTTGATGGCCGGCAGCACGGTCGTCGTCTGCGGCTATGGCTGGTGCGGCCGGGGTGTGGCCACACGCGCGCGCGGCGCGGGCGCCAACGTCATCGTGACCGAGGTGGACCCGCTGCGGGCACTCGAAGCCACGATGGACGGCTATCGCGTCATGCCGATTCTCGACGCGGCTCCGATCGGCGATCTGTTCATCACGGTAACGGGCGACATGCATGTCATTGATGCGCCGCATTTGCGGAAGATGAAGGACGGGGCGATCGTTTGCAATTCGGGACACTTCGACGTGGAGATCAATCTGAAAGCGCTGAAGAAGATGGCCAAGAAGGTGCGGGCCATCCGTCCGTTTGTTGAGGAATACACGCTGAAAAACGGGCGGCGGATTTTCGTGCTCGGCGAGGGCCGGCTCGTCAATCTCGCCGCCGCCGAGGGCCATCCCGCTTGCGTCATGGACATGTCGTTTGCCAATCAGGCTCTGATGGCCGAGTACATGTATCGCAATGCCGCGCGGCTGGAAAAGAAAGTCTATGGCGTGCCACGCGAGATTGACGCCGAGATTGCGCGCTTGAAACTGGCCTCGATGGGCGTGGCGATTGACACCCTGACGCGCGAGCAGAAAAAGTATCTGACCTCGTGGGAAATGGGAACGTGAGTTGCGGGTTGGGAGTTGTGGGTTGAGGGTTGGAAATTTGGACCTAATGTGGCCTTCGGCCGCGTAAGCCGGGTTCCCCATCCCAATTGCTCACAGAAGATCAAACCCTGTCAGTTCTTCGACAGGCTTCCAACACGTCTCGATTTCGGCCAAATGCGTTTTTTCTTGAAATGTCAGGCCAATCCCCCCAGCATCAAAACCGTAGTTGGCGCGGCGGAGCTGGAGTAGCTCAAAGGTAGAGCAGCCGCCTTGTAAGCGGCAGGTTAGGGGTTCGAGTCCCCTCCCCAGCTCCATTTTTTATTTTGAATTGCCGACTTTGGATGCCGGATAGGGCAGAACGGAAGCGCTCCTTGGACAACATGAACATGGACGGACGATGACAGAGAGTCACGCGTTCCTTTTGTGTGGATGCCGCTTTCGTTATCTTCCTTCTCCGTCTCTCTTTCTTTCCACGTCCTGCCCGCCAAGCATCGTGAATAAAAAGCCAAACATGTTGGCCTGCTCCTCGATTACTTTGGCCATCGGTTTTCCATGGCCATGCCCCGCTTTGGTCTCCGTGTGTAACAGAACAAGATTCGGCCCACCCGCCGCTTGCAGCGCTGCCGCAAACTTCCAGCCGTGCGACGGCACAACCCGGTCGTCGGTCTCGGCGGTCAAAATCAGAATCGGCGGATACACCGCCCCCTTTTTCACGTTGTGCACCGGCGAGTAGGCGAGGAGCGTTTTGAACTCCCGCTCGCTTGCCTCCGCATTTCCATATTCGGGAATCCAATACCGCCCAACAGTGAACTTGTGATAGCGCAGCATGTCGGCGACCGGCACGCCGCAGATGACGGCCCCAAACAAATCAGGCCGCTGCAACATGCACGCCGCCACCAGAAGCCCGCCGTTGCTGCGCCCTTCAATCGCCAGACGCTGCGGCGACGTGTAGCGGTTCTGGATCAGCCACTGCGCCGCTGCGATGAAATCGTCAAAGACGTTTTGCTTGTTCGCCAGCATCCCCGCGCGGTGCCACTGTTCGCCATATTCGCTCCCCCCGCGCAAATTGGCCACGGCATAGACGCCGCCGCGTTCGAGCCAAAACAGCCGTGCCGCCGAGAACGACGGCATGATGCTGGCGCTGAATCCCCCGTATCCGTAAAGAAGCGTCGGATTGTTGCCGTCCAGCACAATGCCCTTCTTGTGGGTGATATACATCGGCACGCGTGTACCGTCTTTCGAGGCGTAAAAAACCTGGCGCGTTTCGTAAGCCGACGAATCGAAGTCCAGACGCGACTCCAGATACGATTCCAGTTTTTGCGCTTGAAAATCGTACCGGTAGAACGTTGTCGGAAACAGGAACGACGTGAAGGCAAAAAACATTTCGGCCTCGTCCGGTTTGCCCCACAACTCGGTCACGGTGCCAAGACCGCCCAGCGGAATGTCGCGCACCCATTGCCCGTCGAGACTGTAAATTTTCAGCAGATGGTGCACGTCGTGGTTCCACACCACGGCAAACTGCCGGTTCGCCAGCACCGCGAAGGCCAGCACGTCGTCTTGCTGGGGAATGATCTCGCGCCAGTTCGCGCGGTCGGGCCGCTCGACATCAATAGCAATGATGCGGCCGCGCGGCGCATCGAGGTCGCTGTGAAAATAGAAGACCGACCCCATGTTGCCGATGAAATCATAGCGCGCGTCGGCCGCGTCCAACAGCCGGACAAACGGCCCGTCGCTTGCCGCCGCGCGATAATACACCCGGTTCCGCTCGTCCGTGCCGTGATGCACGGACAGCACCAGATAGCGGCCGTCGTCGGTCATGATCGGATAGAACGTCAACTCCTTGAAATCGGGCCGCTCGAACACCAGCCGATCTTCGCGCTGCGGTGTGCCCAGTTTGTGCCAATAGACGCGATGATAGTTGTTTTCATCCTGCGGCGCGACGGCGCCGGCGTCGGGAAACCGCGCATAGAAAAAACCCGTGTTGTCGGGCATCCACGCCACAGGCGAAAACTTGCACCGCTCCAACACTTCCGGAAACTCTTCGCCCGTATCCACGCGCCGTATCCGTATCTCCTGCCAGTCGCTTCCACTGCGCGACAGGCTGTAGGCCAAAAGCAAGCCGTCCTTGCTGACCCAGACGCCGCTCAGCGCCACAGTCCCGTCCTTGCTGAGCCGGTTGGGATCGAGCAGTATGGTTGGTTTGCCGTGAAGCGACTTGCGCATATATAGCACGGCCTGATTTTGCAGACCGGAATTCTTGGAAAAAAAATATCGCCCGCCCTCTTTGCGCAAACCACCGTAGCGCGGATAGTCATACAGCCGGCGCAGGCGCGAGCGGATGACGCGGCGGTGCGGCACCGAGTCGAAAAACGCGCGCGTCACCTCGTTTTGCGCCGCGACCCACGCCTGCACCTCCGGCGATTCGCGATTCTCCAGCCACCGATAGGGATCGGCCACCCGATGCCCGTGATAGGTGTCCACGACCGGCTCACTGCGCGTTGCCGGATATACCGGCGGCCCGGCAGTCTTTCGCGCGGCACAGCCTACAACTCCAGCCATCGGCACGGCAGCAATGACCATGCGCATCAACCATTCCTCCAAGGCTACTCGCTTCATGCTCTGGTCCTCCCGCTCCTTCAGCCCAACCCGGTTTTAGCCTTTGCACACCAGACGGACCTTGTAAAACCCAAAGTGATCGGGAACCCCATACCTTGCTGTCTTTGCGCGAGCTTCTGCACAAAAAATCCCGGTCACAAAAAAAATTGCACTTTTCTTGTTGACTCCCGCCCACGCTTGGGGCAAGAGTCCCTTCCGTTATGTGGCTGAAGATTCACGGCTCCCGCTGGTTTTTCAGCAAGTGTGGCTCTCAAGCAAGTCTCCATCGGTTTCTCTGCAACGCGCTTGTCTCCACCGTGCAGGTTCCGAACATCGGGTCTGCCTACGAGTTCGCCCCACCGACCGGAATCCTCAAATCCAACCACTGAAAAGAGGTGCAACGAGTTAATGAAAGGAACCGTCAAGTGGTTCAACAATGCCAAGGGCTTCGGCTTCATCACCCGCGAGGACGGCGGCGATGTGTTCGTGCATCACACCGGTATCAAGGGCGAGGGCTACAAGAGCCTCAATGAAGGCCAGAAAGTCCAGTTCGACATCACCCAAGGCCCGAAAGGTCCTCAGGCGTCGAACGTCACGGTGCTGTAGTTTGGGCGAACAAAGCGCGTAAACGAAAGCAAGATGCGCCGGCTGCCAGTGTGCAGCCGGCGATTTTCTTTTTCTTGTGCATTCTGGCCGTCCCCGATTTTGGTGCAGTTCAATTGCGGGCAAATAAACCTCAAAAAAACCACTGAAGTGCGGGATGCATGAACCCTGCGCCACGCCCCAAAGGGTTTTTTCAAAAGATTCGTTCGCCTTGAAGAGCGAAAACATTCTTTAGACTCCTCCGTTTAACCATCCGGCCAGTCGCGAAGATCTTTTCTGACTTCTAACCTCTTTGCTTGAGCCCAAAGGCCGCGTTAGCTTTGGAGTGCGGCAGCCATGCTGCCGCTTTGCTTTATGGCGAACTCAAACCAGCCAAACGGGGCCCTTTCCGGAAAAACAAACGCTTCTTTTCGCAATGGACGATGAAAAAAGCGGCAGCATGGCTGCCGCACTCCAAAGGTCCGGCGAAATCCATACCATACCTCGACTCTGCGGTCCAACCATCCGGCCGGTTTGCAAAGATCTTTTCTGACCTCTTATCTCTTGCATCCAACCTCTCTTTGGTTGTGGCCAAAAGCCTGCGTTAGCTATGAAACCGGCAGCTCGTTTTTGGTTCATAGAAATTTACCCCATTTCTGGGAGACAGCCCCTGCAACCCTCCAACCCGCCTTTGCTTGTTGCCTTGACTTTTGCCGTTCCCCGTCCGCACGCTTTTTCTAGCCCGCCACGCAGGATGGACCGCCGTAATGATCCAGCGACTTCCCAAAATCCTGATAGACCAGATTGCCGCCGGCGAAGTCATCGTCCGCCCCGCATCCGTCGTCAAGGAACTCGTCGAAAACAGTCTCGACGCCCACGCCCGGCACATTGCTGTTTGGGTTGGCAATGCCGTGCGCGACATCACTGTTACCGACGATGGCACCGGCATGAGTGCCGACGATGCTCCGCTGGCCCTCGAACGCCACGCCACCAGCAAAATCCAATCACTGGCCGACCTCGACCGCCTCGCCACGCGCGGCTTTCGCGGCGAAGCTCTGCCCAGCATTGCGGCCGTTTCGCGTCTGACCCTGACCACGCGCCGCCTTGAAGACCTCGCCGCCACACGCGTCGTAGTCGAAGGCGGCGTGGTGCACTCGGTCGGCCAAGTCGGTGCGCCGCCCGGCACTCAGGTCGCCGTCCGCGATCTGTTCTACAACACGCCCGCGCGGCGGAAGTTTATGAAAAGCCCCGCCACCGAACTCGGCCAAGCCGCCCGCATTGTCGTGCGCCAAGCCCTTTCGGCCGCCACCGTCGGCTTTCGCTTCACCCATGAGCAAAACCAATACTTCGATCTGCCGGCCGACCAGCCGTTGGAATCGCGCCTCTGCCAGCTCCTCAGCGTTGGCGCCGACACCCTTGTCGAGGTGCTCCTCGAACGCCACGATGTCCGTGTGCGTGGGTTTGTCGCCAAGCCGACGGAGTCGCGGCGCGACCGCCGACACCAGTTCTTCTTTGTCAACGGCCGTCCGATCACCCACCGCACGCTGGGCTTCAGCGTCGAGCAGGCTTTTGAAGGACTCCTGACCACCCAACGCTATCCGCTCTTTGCCCTGTTTATCCAAATTCCGCCCGATCAGGTGGACGTCAACGTCCACCCGACTAAAGAAGAAGTGCGATTCGCCGACGAGGCCAAAGTCTGCGGGCTGGTTCACAGGGCAGTCAGCGAAGCGCTGCACGGCGCGAACCTTATGCCGCAGGCACGGTTGACCATGCCGTCCCCCGCGGCACCGCCGGTGGAATCCAAGCCTCCAATCGCAAGCAACTACGAAGAACTGTTTCAACAGGTCGGTCGCGCCCTCAATATTCCGCCTGCGCCTTACACGCCGCCCGGCGGCCCGCCCGCTGCCAAAACATCGCCGCCGCCGACGACGCCAACACCGACTTTCCCCAACCCGCCGCCTGTTTCCCTTTCGCCGGAAACCGCTCCTGCGTCCCCGTCGGTCGTCGCGCCGCTGCCCGTCGAGCCGGCAACCCCGCAGCCTGCCGCTCCCGAAGACCGCGCGGCGTTCTGCGCCGGCTCGCATCCGCGCGCCCTCGCACAAATTGACAACACCTACATCATCGCCCAGACCGACAATGGTCTGCTTCTTGTGGATCAACACGCCGCCCACGAGCGCCTGCTATATCTCCGCGCAAAGGACCGCACAGACCGGCCGGCTGTTCAGTCGCTTCTCGTGCCGATTTCCGTCGAAGTCAAACCGGCCGACCGCCCGCTGATGGAGGGTCTTATCCCGGTCCTGCAAACCATGGGCTTCGAGGTCGAAGCCTTTGGCGGCACCACCTTCGTCGTGCACTCGGTGCCTGCGGCTTTCGAGGAACTCGACATCGCCCGCTTCCTTGCTGATCTCCTGGACGAGATGGCCGACACCGGCCTTCCGCGCGAGGCCGACCGCTTGCACGAGCGCGTCGCCACGAGCCTTGCCTGCCATGCCGCAGTCAAGGCAGGGCAGCCGCTTCACCTCGACGAAATGCAGCGCTTGCTTGACGACCTGCTGGCCGCGCGTCTTGCGTACACCTGTCCCCATGGGCGCCCCACGATGATTCTCCTGACCCGCGACCAGCTCGACCGCCAATTCAAACGAACATAGAAGTGCTTCGGCCTTGGCTCTATACTCCGCACGGAGTATCTCAGTTTTCTTTACGCAGTTCACGCTTATGCATGTTGTATGTGGTGCTTTATGGAGTCCATATGAAGTCCAAACTTCGGTTTGCTGTATTTTTCCCCGTTCCGCTGCGGCTGTTCTTCCCGCCGCGAACCAAAAGCATCCACTACAGTGAACATGGACTCGACAATCTAAAGTATGTACTGTATGCACTTCCCGTAATAGAGGAAGTGAAAGACCCCGAGAAGGAAAAAGAAAAATGAAAGGAACATATACACCCTCTTGCGTGAAAAACAATCCTGCCTCTCCATCTTGCCTCACCAGCCGACGCGCCCGCACATGCATACTTGCCGCCCTCCTCACCGCGTCCGCCTTTCTCACACACGCCCAGCCGACGCCGCCCGCCGATGAATCCGCTCCCTCTTGGTTTCCGAAAGCCGCGCCCCTTCCGCCGGCGACGGGCGAAGTCATCCGCGCCGCAACCGTCAGCGAGCTGCTCGCCGCCGTCGAAAGGGTCGGTCCGGGCGGCACCATCCTTCTGGCCGACGGCCACTATCGGCTCCGGCGCCCTCTTATTCTTGACGGCAAGAATAACATCGCCCTTCGAGGGGCCTCTGGCGACCCCGCCAAAGTCTCGCTCTCTGGCCTCGGCTGGGACAGCGAAAACAAGGGCGACGACATCCTGCGCATCGCCCGTTGCGACGGTGTTATGATCGCCGACCTCACCTTCACCGATTGCCACTCGTACGGCATCAAGGTGGAGGCCGAGAACGCACCCAAAAGCATTCACATCTACAATTGCCGTTTTCGCGACATCGGCATCCGCGCAATCAAGGGCTCGGCGGGTAGAAATCCGGCCGTCCGCGCCGAAAAAGGCTCCATCCGCTTCTGTCGGTTCGAAAACACCAAAATCCCGCCGGCCAACTGGCTTTATGGCGGAGACTATATCGCCGCCATTGACATGATGGCCCTCGACGACTGGACGGTGAGCGACAACATTTTCCGAAATATTCGCGGCCGAAACGGCGGCGGTCGTGCTGCCATTTTTATCTGGGTGCGGTCGCGCCGCGTAGTGGTCGAGCGCAACCTCATTGTCAATTGCGACCGCGGTGTGGCCTTCGGCAATCCCGGCGCATCCACCGCCAACCTTGACGGCGAGCGCCTCGTCTATGTCGCCGACGGCGTCATCCGCAACAACTTCATCGCCGGCGGGCCCGACTGCGGCATCGAACTCTGGTATGCCCAAGGCATCAAGGTTCTCCACAACTCCATCTGGCGGCCCGAACGCAACTTCGCCCGCGGCATCCGTATCGGAACGGGCACTTCCGACACCCTCATTGCCCACAATCTTGTGCATGGCGAAATCCGCCTCGAAGGTGGCAATGCTGAACTTCGCAATAATCTGACCGGCCGGCTCGAGGCCTGTTTCACCAGTCCTGCCTCCGGCGATTTGCGTCTCACACCGGCGGCAGTCGGGGCCATTGACAAAGCCGTCCCGTTGCCCGATGTCACCGACGACATCCGGCACCGCCCGCGCGGCGAACGCCCCGACCTCGGCGCTTGGGAATTCGACGCGGCACCGCGCCCTTGAGTGCCCAACGCTTCTGCCCGACGGGCGGCCGGATTCTTTTTCCCTTTGCCTTTTGACACCGCCCCGGCCAATTCTCGTTCCATGAAGGTCTTGCTCGTCTTCCCAAAACCAACCGATTCGGCCTGTGCCGCCGACATCTTTCTGCCAGTGCCCAGCAATGCCCTCGCTACTGTGGCCGCTCTGACCCCCCGCAACATTGATCTCGAAATCGTCAACGAATACATGCGCCCGCTGCGCCCCAACCTCCGCGCCGATCTCGTTGGCATCTCCGTGATGACCTACAACGCCCACCGCGCCTATGCTATCGCCGACGCCTTCCGCCGACGCGGTGTCCCGGTTGTTCTCGGTGGCGTGCATCCGACCTTTTGCACCGATGAAGCCCTCGAACACTGCGACGCCGTTGTCTGCGGCGAAGCGGAAGGGGTCTGGCCGCAGGTCCTCGCCGATGCGCAGGCCGGCCGCCTCCAGCGCGTCTATCGCCGCGACGGCTTGACCCCGCCGGACGAAATCCCCCTCCCGCGCTGGGATGTTCCCGGCGGCGGCCAGAATCGCAAAATCAAATCGCTGACCACCGCCCGCGGCTGCCCGGTCAATTGCGATTTCTGCGCCGTGTCGGTCTTCCACGGCACACGCTCGCGCGGCATGAACCTCGACGTGCTCGTCGAGCACATCCGCGAAGTGGCCGCCCGCGACCGCCCCCGCTTCTTCTTCTTCGTGGACGACAACCTGACCATTGACCGCGACCGGGCCGTAAAGTTCTTCGACCTCCTCGTCCCGCTGCGCCTGAACTGGATGTCGTTCGCCTCGCTCGACGTGGCGCGCGACGAATCACTGCTCGAACGCGCGGCCCGCTCCGGCTGCCGCATGCTCTTCATCGGCTTCGAATCGCTGAACGACGAAAACCTCTCCCTCTTCCACAAGCGGGTTAACCGGCCCGACCAGTATTCGCGCGCCATCGAGCGCATCCACGCCCATGGCATCGCCATTCAGGGCTCGTTCATCTTCGGCCTCGATCAAGACCGCCCCGACGTCTTCCGCCGCACCATGGAGTTTTGCGAGACGAACCAAATCGAGGAACCCCAGTTCAACATCCTGACCCCGATGCCCGGAACCCGACTGCTCGAGCGCTTGCGCCGCGAAGGCCGAATCGTGGACACCAACTGGGCCCGCTATGACATGCACCACGTCGTCTTCGAGCCCCTGCACATGAGCCGCGCGCAATTGCAGGAAGGCCATAACTGGGCTTGGAAGTATGCCTTTTCGCCGACGGTCATCCTGCGGCGCATTCGGCGCATTCCGTCCGGCCGCCGCGGCTATAATCTCGTCGCCAACTTTGTCCAGCGCATGGCCGTCACCCGCATGCTGCGCCAGCTGCGAAAATCCGGCGATTATCCGCAAACCGGATTTTTGCTGTAAGCGTGCATTTTCATAGCGCCTTTTGCCCTCTCTGACCTAATAGGGTGCGAGTCCACGCTTTCACTTGCTGCCGATAGTTCAAACGTCACTCTGCCATGCGTAGTTCACGCTTCAGCATGCTGCATGTAATCCACAGTTTATTGTGTTCTATTTGCCGGCCAATCACACAACAGCCGGCGACCATCCCCCTCAACTTCAGCTTGAAGGCCCCCGGCCCGTTCTGTACAAAAACGCCTGTGTCAAATAATGCAGTGGCGTTGTTGCATTGCCCGCACGCAACATCATAAGCCATGGCGAAACACAGCGACCTGCGAGGTCGTACACACTTCCACCGGAGGCCTGACACCATGACAACAAAAACCTCACATGCACGGACAGCCATTGCCGCAGCGGTGTGCATTTGGATCTCCGCCATTGCAAATGCCGGCGAACCCGCTCCGCAATCCATTGACATGAACCTTGCCCGCCAGATTCTCCAAAAATCCCGTACCCAAACGCTCTCAACGACGGAAAGCGCCTACCTTGAAAAGGCAAAGGCGATTCGCGCGCACGCCGCCGCTCAAAGTGAGCGCCCCGCCGCCGCAGGACGCCAGCGCCCAACCGCGCTCACTGGTCAGACCAGCACTTCGCTCGTTCCGCTCGACGAAATGAGCGCGCAGGCCCGCTACAAAAACGAGGACGGCGGTCTCTACGGCGGCGGGAAGAACGAGCCGCCGGCCGCCCATTTGGAAGCCGCCCGCAAGGAAGCCGCCCAAATCATCCCCCGCAACGCCGACGGCCAACCCGCCCCCGACGGAAAAATCGTCCTCCTCTCCATCGGCATGTCCAACACCACGCAGGAGTTCTCGCGCTTCAAGCAGCTGGCCGACGCCGACCCCGCCAAGTCGCCGCATGTCGTCATTGTGGATGGCGCGCGGGGCGGTCAGGATGCCGCCCGCTGGAGCGAAAAGGCGGGACCGCAAAACTGGGACCTTGCCGACGCCAAAATCAAAGACGCCGGCGCCACTCCTCTGCAAGTGCAGGCCGTCTGGCTCAAGCAGGCCCGCATCGCGCCCGCGCAATACGGCGACTTTCCCGCCCATGCGCAGGAATTGAAGGACCACCTCGTCTCCATCCTGCACATCGCCAAGAAGCGCTATCCCAATTTGCGCATCGCCTATTTGTCCAGCCGCACCTACGCGGGATTTGCCACCACGCAGCTCAACCCCGAACCCTATGCCTACGAGAGCGCCTTCGCCGTGCGCTGGCTTGTTCAGGATCAGATCAACGGCGATCCAAAACTGAACTACAACCCCGCACGCGGCCCCGTGATGGCGCCCTTGCTTCTATGGGGACCATATCTGTGGGCCAATGGCGTGCAGCCGCGTAAAAGCGACGGCTTTTTCTACGTGCGCGAGGACTTCGCCGCCGATGGCACCCATCCCAGCCCCACATCCGGACGCGACAAGGTGGCCGGTTTGCTGCTGAAATTCTTCAAGTCCGACCCGACTGCGCGCCCGTGGTTTGTGGGAAAATAGAAACCGCACGCCCGCCGCGCCGGCGTTGCCGCGACGTGTGGACGACTGAACCTTGCGCACAAGGGCATCCGCTTCGCGCGGAAGCAATTGCCCCGCGCTTTTCGCGCCGAAAATATCTCTTGCCCTTCCTCGGGCCTCGCTCTATCCTTTAGCTTGGACTCGTGAGGCGTAGGCCCGATGGCGGGACGCCCGGCAACTCTGCGGCGCGAGAGGGGGACACGCCCATGAACCTCAGTCTGGCAACACGCTGCTCGCTGTTCGGCGCAATTATCGGTTTCATCGCCGGCCTACTTGTGGAATGGGGGCTTCTGGCTGCTCAGATCGAACCCATCCGATTCCTCAAAACCCTGTGCACCGTCGGCGGAGCGGTCCTTTGCGTCGCCGGCATGTGGATCCGCGAACTCATCTTCCTGCGCGACTACAAAAAACTTGTCGTCGAGCGCCAGAAACGCATGCACTGGTAGCGCCCACGTCTGCTCTATCGCAGACTTTCCTCAATCCACCCTCCGCCGATCACATACTCGTCGCTCTCGTCATAGACCACCGCCGCCTGTCCGGGCGTAACCGCCGGCTGCGGTGTTTCGAACATCACCCGCACCGCGTCGGCACCCAGAGGCTCAATTCGCGCCGGCACCGCCTCGTGGCGGTAGCGGATCTGCACCCGCCCTGCGATTGTTTTTTCCAGCCGTTCAAAGGCCATCCAATTCATTTCCCGCGCAATCAGGCCGCGGGCAAACACCTCGCTCTTTTCGCCTACAATCACACGGTTGGCCGCCGCATCCAGCGCCACCACATACAGCGGCGCCCGGTGGGCAATCCGAAGCCTCCGCCTCTGCCCAACAGTGTAATTGATCAAACCATCATGCCGCCCAAGCACGCGCCCGGCGCAGTCCACGATCTCGCCCGGCCGGATTACCGCGGCGCGCCCCAGCGGATGTCGCCGCACAAACCCGCGATAGTCGCCGTCGGGCACAAAACAAAT
>JAOAGV010000120.1 GCA_026415575.1 Candidatus Sumerlaeia bacterium | reverse complement strand
GCCAGTTCGAGAGCGGTGCGGATGCCGCGAAGGAGGCGGCGCGCGCGTCCTTTCCATGTTCCTGAAGGGCGGGTGCGAACAAGAACGTCAAGCTGGCCCGCACTTTGCGCCGCGCGGCACGGGTCGTGCCGGTCATACTCCGTTTCATCCATCACCAAGTCGTTCATGCCAAGACTTTGGGGAACGGCCAGCGCTTGCTGCGCGGCGATGGACCAGCGGATCAGCTCAATTGCGCTGTGCTCGGCCGTGAACAGCGGCATGTTGGCGTGGACTTCAAAATCGCCGCAATTCTTGGGATGGCGATACAGCCAGTAGTCATCGCTCATCAGGCCCCGCTGCTTCATGATTTCATAGAGCCGCGTTCCCGGATAGACCTCCGCCATGCCGCACAGCGGATTATAGTAAGGACGGATGGATCGCACGAACTCGATGGTTTCGCCGACCGTAGCGTCGGTTTCTCCCGGCAGGCCCACCATGAAGAAGGCCACGGTGGGCATTTTGACCTCGCGCGCCAGTGCAAAAATCCGCTCGATATCCGCGTTGCTGATGCCCTTGCCGATGGCGCGGCGAATCTGCTCGTTTCCCGCCTCGACGCCGATGAGAATGCGTTTGCAGCCGGCCTGCTTCATCAGTTCAAGGGCTTCGCGGTCCATGGGTTTGGCGCGAATCTGCGCATCCCACGGATTGGTCGTCAGGCCGGCCTCGATCAAGGCCCGGCACATGGCTTTTACATGTTTCAGCGAGATGTTGTAGAGCGGGTCTATCACGGCGATGCGGCGGTCGGGGCCGAACACTTCGCGGATTTGCCGCCACTCGTGAACGATGCGTTCGGGAGATTTCCAGCGCACCACCGTCTCCATCGAGCGCCAGGCGCAGAAGCCGCACTTGCCCACGCAGCCCCGGCTGGTTTGTATGAGGATCGTCCGGCGGCAATCGCGTATCAATTCATAGTTCGGCGCCGGCAGTGTATCCAGACTCGGAGGGCATTCTGCGGGCCGATTGACCACCACGCCGCCATCGCGACGCCACGCGATACCGGGAACGGTCTCGAGCCGGTCGGGATGGCGGCAAAACCCGACCAACGCGGGCTCGCCTTCGCCAATCGCCACGGCCGCGATATTGGGAAACTGGCGCAACAGTTGCTCATAAAGAAAGGACGCGTGCACACCGCCGGCGATGATGCGGGTCGCGGGAGCGATCTGCTGAAAATCACGCAGCAACTCGTAGGCTTCGAGGCGGTTGTAGGACATGAAGCTCAGGCCGATGAGGTCATACTGTTTCTCGCGCACTTGTGCAAGCAGACGCTGGCGGGCGGCTTGCCATGGCTCCTCGAAATAGAGAAACACGTCCGCCTTCATGCCCGCGCCGCGCAGCGCTGCTTCCAAGACCAGCGGCGCCAGATAGCTGGGCGATTCCGGCATGGCTTCCGGATTGTCGGCGCCCGTGGATACCAGAAGAATTCCGCCCATGCTCGACTGCGTATCCTCCGTCTCAGCGCTTGGGGGGTGCAGGCGGCGATTTGCGTTCGATCAACGGTCCCGGCACGGCGGGCGTTTCCTTCGCCGGTGCGATATCCACACCGCCGGGAATGTCCGTCGGAATGGGTTGGGCCGGCTGTAGCGTCAAAGGCCGGCGCAAGTCTTCCAGCCGCAGGGCGGCCAGACGCGCTTCGGGGCTGCGCGGGAACTGCTCGGTCAATTTCTGATAGGCGGCAATGGCCTCGTCGAGCCGGTTTTGATCTTCCAGACACAGCGCGAAGAGGAAAAAGGCGCGGGAGAAGTTGCCATACGTTGGATGCTTGCGAATGAGGGTGTCCAGCGGGGCAAGGGCGCGGTCGGTTCGTTCCATTTGCACGTGGCATTCGGCCAGCGTTTCGAGGGTTTCCGGCGCGGCGGCTGCGACCGGATCCTCGCGGATGAGCTGGGTCAGTTCGGCCAGGGCTTTTTCGGCCTCGCCCAGTTTCAACCGGCAGGCGGCGATTTGGCGGCGCACCTGGCCCGTGCGGCTGCTGCGCGGATTGCGGGCCAGATATTGCTCGAACATTTTGAGCGCGGCGGCATAATCCCACAGGAGCATGTTCACTTCGCCGCGTTTATACCAGGCCACTTCGGCCCATTCGGTATTGGGATAGGCGGCAATCACGCGCGCAAGGATGTTGTCGGCGTCGGCAAGGTTGTCCTCGATTTCGGCCAATTGCACGAGAGCGTGGGGGGCCAGATCGCTTTTGGGGTGCTCGCGGGCAATTCGCTGGAGAAGGCTTTTGGCCTCTGCGCGACGGTCGCGTTTGATGTAGTCTATGGCGCGATCGAAAAGCTTTTGGGGATCCGTCTCGGCTGTCGGGCCCGCTTTGGCGGAAACGGTCGTGGCGTGGTCGGCGGTTGCCGGAGGAACAACCTTTGGTTTGGGTTGGGCCTTGGGCGACGGGGTGGGGGTTGGCGTCGGTGTGGGTGCAGGCGTCGGTGTGGGGGTCGGCGCAGGCTTCGGTTCGGCCGACGGGAACAACTTGAGATTGACCACTTTTGGGGGTTTGCCGGTTGGCCTCGTTTGCGTGGTGGATGCGCAAACCGTCGCGCTGAAGCGCAGGCATGATACCCCAATGATTGCCCAAATCAGCCAGAGGTGCTTATACATAGGTACGCGTCCTTTCGCCAAACAGCGTGTGGGGCGCGGCTCGTGTGATGCGGACCTCGATGAGTTGACCGACACAATCCGGTGGCCCCTCGAAGATGACCACCTTGTCGCCGCGCGTCCGGCCCATCAACAGACGGTCGGAGCGGCGCGAGGGCCCCTCAACCAGCAATTCCTGCCGTGTGCCGACCAGCGATTGGTTAATCTCCGCGCTGATCTGTTCCTGCAACTCGATCAGGCGTTGCAGTCGCTGCCGCTTGACCGCCGCCGGAACATCGTCGGGCCACTGGGCGGCGCGGGTTCCTTCGCGCGGCGAGTATAGAAAAGTGAACGCCGAGTCCCAACGCACGCGCCGAACCAGGTCGAGCGTATCCTCAAAATCCGCGTCGGTTTCGCCGGGAAACCCCACCATCAAATCGGTCGTAATGGTCGCGTGGGGAATGGCGCGGCGGATTTGCCCCACGCGCCGCAGATAGTCCTCGCGCCCATACCCGCGGTTCATGCGCTCGAGAACACGGTCGCTGCCGGCTTGGGCGGGCAGGTGAAAGTTTTCGCACACGGCGGGCGTCGCCGCCACGACCTCGATGAGGCGGTCGGACAAGTCCTTCGGGTGCGAGGTGACATAGCGCACGCGCAGGATGCCGGGGACGGCGGCCACGCGCCGCAACAAGTCGGCGAAGTCATGCCGGCCGTCGTGATACGAGTTCACATTCTGTCCCAGAAGCAGAACCTCGCGCCAGGTCCCTGCGGCCAGTTTTTCGACCTCGGCAAGGATTTCGTCGGCCGGCCGGCTCCATTCCCGCCCGCGCGTCAACGGCACAATGCAATAGCTGCAGCCGTTGTTGCACCCATGCATGATCGTAACGCGCGCCTTGAGCGGATGGTCGCGCTGGGGCTCGGCGGCAAAGTGCACCGGGTGGTGGATGCCGTCCACGGCCACGCGCCGGCCGTTGGACCCATCGGTTTTCGGCAGTGGGAAGGCCCCACTACAGTGGGAACGCCATGCAAGAGTGTTGCGCGCGAGCATAATCTCGCGAACCATTTCGCCGAGTCGCGGCAGGTCGCGCGGGCCCACCACCAAATCCACGTGCGGCAGGCGCTCCAACAGCGCATCTTTCTCCTTTTGCCCCATCCAGGGGACCACGCCGATGACCATGGCCGGCCGCTTCTTTTTCAACGCCGCCAGCTGCCAGATCCGTCCCAACGCACGCTGTTCGGCCGACCGCCGCACCACGCACGTATTGACCAACACCAGATCGGCGTCGCTTTCCGAGTGGACACGCCGCCAGCCTCGCGCAGCCAAGTCACCCGCGATCGCCTCGGAGTCGGCGTCGTTCATCTGGCAGCCGTAGGTAATCAGGCAATATGTGGAAATCTCCGCCACTGGAAACTCTTCTTTTATCTGTTGGGAATAATCCCCGCCTCATCTGAAAAGAATTCTGGACAAACCGACCGTCCGCTGTCAAGGCGCGACGGGTGTCGCTTTCGCCTTGACATCTTGCCCGCTGCAATCCCGCAATCTCTGCCTGTCGGTTTTTTCGGCGACGTCAGATAAAACACTTCCATCGAAAGGAAAAAACAAATCACTATGCCTCCGGCCAAGGATTTCAGCATCACGCCGCGGTCCACGCGCAAAATCCAGACCCCCTATCGCTGCATTCAGACCGAGATTCCACATCCCGACTCGCTGGCCACGCTGCAACGGCTGCGCGACCACGAGTCGCGCTCGATGACCGGTCAGCCGCCAATTGTCTGGCGCAAAACCTACGGATTCCAGATCGAGGACGGCTATGGCAACCGGTGGGTGGACTGGAGTTCGGGCGTGCTGGTCGGCAACGCCGGCCATAATCACCCGCGGATTGTCAAGGCGCTGCAGGACTACATCGCTTCGGGCGCGCCACTGATGACCTATTGCTTCCCCAGCGAAGCGCGTGCGCGTCTGGTCGAAAAGCTGGTCCACATCGCCCCGAAGGAATTGGACCGCGTCTTCCTGCTTACGACCGGTTCGGAAGCCGTCGAGGTGGCGATCAAGCTGGCTCGCACGCACGGCATTCGTCTCAATCCGCGCAAGCGGTATATCATTAGCTACGAGGGTGCGTTTCACGGGCGCACCTATGCCTCGCAGCTGGCCGGCGCGCCGATGGACTGGTTGGACCCCAATCCGTATTTTGTCAAAATGCCCTTTCCCAGCAGCATAGACACACGCGATCGGTCGTTTGATTTTTTCCGCACGCGGCTGCGGGAACTCAGCATCCCCGCCGATGAGGTGGCCGGAGTGCTGGCCGAGACATTTCAAGGCCGCGAGGCCAAACTCATGCCTGTCGAATATGCGCAGGCGCTGCGCGAGTGGTGCACGCAGCACGAGGCCGCGCTGATTTTCGACGAGGTGCAGGCGGGCTTCGGCCGCACAGGCAAACTGTTCGCTTTCGAGCACTACGGCCTCGTGCCCGATTTGGTGGCGTGCGGCAAGGGCATTACCAGTTCGCTGCCGCTTTCGGCGGTCATCGGCCGCGCCGAATACATGAACCAGTTTGGTCCGGGCGAAATGACCAGCACGCATACAGGCAGCCCGCTGCCGGCGGTGGCCGCGCTGGCCAGCATCGAGGCGATTCTTGAGGACCGGCTGATCGAGCGGGCGGCGGAGTTGGGGCCGTATCTTCAGGCCGAGTTGCAGAAAATCGCGGCGCCGTATCACGACCGCGTCGAGGTGGGCGGTGTAGGGCTGGTGGCGGCGATGCTGTTTTTCAACAACCGCAAGGAACTTGTGCCCGATGCGGACACAGCGTTCCGGTTTTGCGAGGCCTGCATGCTGGCGGGCAACTTGTTTTTCGCCCCGGTGGGGAAAGCCTACGGCGCCATCAAGTTTTGCCCGCCGCTATGCATCACCAAAGAAGCGGTTGAGGACGCCCTGTATGGGCCGGCGGGAATCCGGGAGACACTGGAGAAGGTGATCCAGTAACTCGAATCCGAGAGTCGTTGACGCCATCCTTTTGGCAACCGCTATCGCGAGGGATTGCAGGGCAATTCTCGCAAACAATCCGCACTTGGGGGGCCGGAAAAGGTTTGAGGTCGTCCGCCGCGTAGAACAATGTACGGACGGACCTTAGCCCCAATACGAGGAGTGAATACCGGTGCACCCCGAGTGCTTGAAAAGTTCGGAGAACAAGGGAAGATTTGCCGGTCAAAAGCGTTGAAGGTTCAATCCAGCGTATGTCCGGAGAAAGGCCTGCTATGAACGCAAACCTCCACACCCTTCAGGTCACCATCGTCGGCGGCGGAATGATCACGCACGATCAGCTTCTGCCGTCGCTATATCATCTGGAGCGGCTGGGCGCGGTCGGGCCGATCACAGTCTGCGCGCTGAACGCCGCGCCGCTTCGCGCGCTGGCCGAATCGCCGACCCTGCGGCGTGCATTTCCAAATTCATCGTTTGTGGCCAAGCCGGATCTTTGCGCAGAGGGGAATGGGACAAATAGCACGGACAGAACCTATCCTGATCTCTACAAAGAGGTCATCCGGGCGATGCCTCCGCGCCAACTCGTTGTGGTTGCCGTTCCCGATGCTCTTCACAATGAAGTGATCCGTGTCGCGCTCGATGCGAACCAGCACATCCTCTGCGTCAAGCCTCTGGTGCAGCGATACGCCGAAGCAGCCGAGCTTGAAAAGATTGCCTGCGAGCGCGGGCTGTTGGTCGGCGTCGAGTATCACAAACGGTTCGACCGCCGGGCGCTTGTGGCGCGTCAGGACTATCGCGCAGGCCGGTTTGGCGAGTTCAAGATCGGTGAAGCGCGGCTGGTCGAGCCGTGGTATTACCGCCACTCCAATTTTCAAAACTGGTTCACCAAAGAAAACGCCGATCCCTTCACCTATGTCGGCTGCCATTATGTGGACCAACTCTACTTCATCACGGGACTTCGCCCGGTCAACGTCTCGGTTGTCGGCATCGAGGGAAAATTCCCCAACGGCAATGTCGGCTACATGTGGTCGAGCGGCCGCGTCGTGTTCGAGAACGGCGGCATCCTGAACCTCATCAACGGCCTCGGCTATCCCGACGACGCCGCCGGTAGCAACGATCAGGGCCTCACGATGTTTTGCGAGAACGGGGACAAAGGCGGCATTCTTGTCCACAACGACAGCTGGCGCGGCGTCATGCACTCCTATGTGCGCGACCCCGGTCCGGGCGGCTCGCTGTTCAATTCCGTCAGCCCCGACTACATGAAACTGGTTCCGTGGGAGGGCGAAGGCTTGAAGCCCGTCGGCTATGGTTACGATTCAGTTGAAGCCATCGTGCAAACCGCCCGCCGCATCGAGGCGGCAACGGCGGGGCTGCCGGAGGCCGAAGCGCTGAAACGTCGCCGCGAAATGCTCCGCGCCGTGGACGACAACGGAATCCTTGCCACGCCGGCCAACAGCTATATCAACGAACTGGTGACGGAAGCCGCTCGCTATTCCATTCTCCGCAACGGTGTTCCCGTGGACATTCGGTACGAGCCGCAGCCGCACATCGTCCCCTCTTAAACTCTTTCGTCTAAAGATCTGGCCAAGATGCGTATATCTTTTCTAACTTCTAACCTCTTGCCTCTTACCTCTTTGGTTGTGGCCGGGGGCCAGGTTAGAGAACTGCGTACGTTCTCCCACCGGCGTCTATGGATACAGTTCCCAATGGCGCGCCGCCGTGGACTGGCGCACCACCGCGCCGTAGGTGGCTTGGCCCGACGAGCCGGTCAGCCCGACGTAGTTGCGAATGGTCACCGTTCGCTGGGCGAGGTTAACTTCGTGCGTGCCGCCGAGGAATTGAAAACTCACCGCGCTGCCCTCGGCCATGTCGCGGACAATGGCCATACGCGGGCTGGTACCGGCATCTGCAGCAAAGGTTACGACGTCGTTCCAAAACGGGGTCGGGGCAGTATAAGGGGCGAACTCGACGGTAAGGTTCACGGGATCGGTAAAGGCCATCGGGGTGGACGTGCCGGCTGTCCAACGCACGACCTCGATGACAAACAGGGCTCGGCTTTTCCATGGGAAGACCTGTCCGGGCAACCCGTATTTTTCTGTTTCGTAGGCCGTCTTGATCCGCACATCCATGGCAGTTCCGAGCGCGGTTTCTGTGTAGCCGGGGAATTCGATGCGATGGCGATGATAGTCGCGGAGCGGGTTGGTTCCGGGTGTCAGTACGGCCGTGGCGCGGGGTCCGGCGGCACCGGGCGAAGTGGACTTCTGAATGCCGATGGCGCGCTCATCCAAGGTTTCGATGGGAAGGCCCGCACCGACCGGCTCTTTGACTTGCAGCCGGTAAAAAGAACCCGGGCCGTAGTGCGTCGGGTCTGCATTGCGGAATCGGGCATAGTAAAAGCCCTTGGGCGGATTCAGAAGCGTGATTGTTTCGTTGCGGCCCAACCCTTCCCAGTCCACTTCGCCGGGCGGAGTGACCATCGTGACGCCGTCGCTGCGGAATACGGCAATGGCCACGTCGCAAAGGGACGAGACCGCTGTGGTCTCAATGGTGTAGGGACTAGTGCCGTTACAATAGAACAGGATCCAGTCCTGATCGGTGGCGGTAAGGAAGTCGCGGCGTTCGGCAGGCCCATTAACCACAACGCGGCGGGCGGTTTGCCAAGTGTTGTCGGGCTCATAGGGATCGCCAAAGGCAGGCAAGGCGGTCAGCAGAACCAGCAGCGCGCCAATGCACAGGGCCGCCCTGCGTGTGATGGGGGGCCAGCGGTTTGGCATGGTTTCGATCTCCTGAAGGCCAATGCGATCCGCCAAATATTCAGACAGATCAACACAAGCGGCACGACAATGCAAGGAGGATTCGTCCGGCCCCCTCTCCATTATCTCGCGCACCGCAAGCACCCCGGAAAATCCTCCGCCAAAACTTGACGTTGACTTTTTGTGTTTTGCCTGCACAGTATAAAATCGCTCTGAACAGAGCTGAGGGGCCATGGCGAAGTATCCCAATTTAATCCTGGTCGGGTTTATGGGGACGGGAAAGACTGTCGTTGGAAAAGCGCTGGCGGCCGAACTGAATTTCTCGTATCTCGACACCGACGAGCTGATTGAACAGCGGGCCGGCAAGACGATCGCGCGCATTTTTGCCGAGGATGGCGAGCCGCATTTCCGCGATCTCGAAACGGAGGTGATTCGCTCGCTCGTGGGTCTTGAGCGGCATGTGGTGGCGACCGGCGGCGGCTGTGTGATGCGGGACGAGAACTGGCGGGCCATGCGGCAGGCGGGACTGGTGGTCTGTCTGACGGCCCGGCCCGAAGTGATCTTCGAGCGCACCCGCCGCGAGACCCACCGCCCGCTTCTGCAGACGCCCAACCCGATGGCGCGGATTTGCGAACTGCTGGACCGTCGCGCGGCGTTTTACGCCCGCGCCGATCACACGGTGGATACCTCCGATCTGACGCCCGCGCAGGTGACCCGGCACGTACTGTCACTCTGGCAGATGGCGGGTGCGGGAATCTAAGCGAATGTTTTTTCTTGAATTGGGGCGCCGGCTTCGCTATAAGCCCATGCAGGCATTGATTGGCATACCCTCTAACGCATTTGTAATTCCGACATTTGACGGTTCGAGCCGGCGAACAAAGGAACCCGTATGGCGGTGAAATCATGGGCGACTAGCGATGTCGGGCTGCGTCGTTCGCATAATGAGGACAGCTGTTATGCCAACGACACGCTGGGTCTTTATCTTGTAGCCGACGGTATGGGAGGACATGCGGCCGGCGAGATTGCCAGCCAAGCGGCCGTTCGCACCATCCATGAATTTGTCCAGCAAGCCGAAGCCGACCGCGACATGACGTTCCCGTTTGGCGTGGATCGAACCCTGTCGGAAGAGGCAAACATCCTCCTGACCGCCGTACGGTTGGCCAATCAAGTCATTGCCCGCATGGCCGCCGAGCAGCCGGAACTTGGCGGCATGGGCACAACCATCGCCGGCGTGATGATCCGCAAGGGCAAGGCGCATGTGTTTCATGTCGGCGACTCGCGCGTCTATCGCCTGCGCAAGGGCCGGATCGAGCAATTGACCGCCGACCACTCGTGGGTCAACGAGCAATTGCAGCGCCACATGATTACCGAAGAGGAGGCGCGCACCCACCGCTGGCGCAACGTCATCACGCGTGCCTTGGGCAACAAGGCAGCCATCGAAGTGGACCTGAAAACGCATCCCATCGAAAACGGCGATATCCTTCTGCTTTGCACCGACGGTCTTTCCGGGTTGGTCTCCGACCAGGTCATTCTCGAAACCATTCTGCTTCAGGGACAAAACCTCGATCAGGCGTGTCAGGACTTGATTGCACAGGCCAACGCTGCCGGCGGCCACGACAACATCACCGTCGTTCTGGTGCAGTATAACGAGGACACGCAGGAAAATCCGGCCGGCTGAACCTGCCCCGGATCGCTTATCCGAAACGAATCGGTCTCATCGGTCGGGTTCGACCGATCCGCCCAATCCAGCACGCCGCTCTTCCAAAAGGCTTCCCATGGAAATTCTCCAACAGTTGATTGCCAACATCGGCCGGTGTATTGTCGGCAAGGAGCGCGAAATCCGGTTGACTGTGGCGGCACTTCTGGCCCGCGGCCATTTGTTGATCGAAGACGTGCCCGGTGTCGGGAAAACCATGCTCGCCCGCGCGCTGGCGCGTTCCATTGACGCCCGATTCCGCCGCGTCCAGTTCACGCCCGACCTCCTACCCTCCGACATCACCGGCGTTTCGGTGTTCAACCAGAAGGAGCAATCGTTTGTCTTCAGGCCCGGACCTGTTTTCACACAGATTCTTCTGGCCGACGAACTGAACCGCGCCACGCCCCGCACGCAGTCGGCCCTGCTCGAATGCATGGGCGAACGCCAGGTCTCGGTGGACGGTACCACCTACCTTATGGACCCGCTGTTCTTTGTCATCGCCACGCAGAATCCGATCGAGCAGCACGGCGTGTATCACCTGCCCGAAGCCCAGCTCGACCGCTTCCTCATGAAGATCGAGTTGGGCTATCCGATGCTCGACGAGGAAATAACGGTTGTGACGGCGCAGGAACAGGCCCATCCGATCGAGCAGATCAAGCCGGTCGTTTCGGTGGCCGACATTCTCAAGGCGCAGGAAGCGATCAAAAAAGTCTATGTGGACGCCTCGATCATCGAGTATATTGCGCGGCTGGTGGCGGCCACGCGCCGGCATCCGTCGCTTCTGCTGGGGGCCAGCCCGCGCGCCAGTCTGGCTTTTTTCCGCGTGGCGCAAGCATGGACGGCCATCGAAGGGCGCGACTTTGTGGACCCCGACACGATCAAGCTCCTCGCAGCGCCCATTCTTCGCCATCGCATTCTCCTGACGCCGCAGGCCCGCCTTGCCGGCGCAAATGCCGACCAGATCGTGGCGCAAGTGGTCGAGCAGGTGCCCGTTCCGGTCAAACCCTATGCCCGCTGAGATCGAAACATTCCGCCTGTCCACCAAGCGCAACTTGATGCTGTTTGCCATTTCCTTTTCACTGGGTGCGGGACTGGCCTTCAACATCCGACCGCTGATTTTTCTGGGCGAGTGCCTGACCGTGCTTGCCCTATGGGCGTGGTTGCGGTCGGGTCGCCGCCGCGACCGGTTTCAGTTCAAGCGCAAGCATCATCCGCGCTGCTTCGAAGACGATCTGGTTACAGTTCGCCTGACGTGCACCTACGAAGGCGGCGTCCCCCTTGACCTGATTGAAATTCGCGACACCTTTCCGCCCGGCAGCGCCTATTATGTCAACCGGCTGGTCGGCGAAACGCTCTGTCCCTCGCACCAGCTGGAACTCGAATACGAAAGCCACTGTTCCCACCGCCGGGGCCTCTATACCCTCGGCCCGGTGCGGCTGCATTGCAGCGATCCGCTGGGGATTTTCCACCATTATCACGAGTTCTCCGCGTTCACCACGCTCTACGTCTATCCCAAAGTGCCGGAAGTCGAACGGCTCGACTTGCTCGAAGAGGGAACGCTGCGGCATGTCGGCCAGGAAGTGGTGGCGCGTCCGGGCCGTAGCGAACAGTTTCACGCCATCCGCGAATACCGCACGGGCGACCCGCTGAATCTGGTTCACTGGCCCTCGACTGCGCGCCATGGCCGGATTATGGTCAAGCAGTTCGACGACAACGTCGTGACCGATGTTTCGATTTTTCTGGATTTGCACCGGCTCTCGCTGCGCGGCCTCGGCGACGTCACGTCGGTCGAGTCCATGATCAAGGCCGGCGCAGCCATAGCCCGCGCGGCCATTGCCAAGTCGCACCGGGTGCAGGTGTTTGCCCTCATGCAGCATCCCGACCATGTCCCACTCGGCGGCGGCATGCCCCATTTGCTGACCGTCCTCGACCGCATGACGCTATATCGGGCCAGCGGCGATCACAACTTCAGCGACGAGGTCAGCCGGCGCATTGCCCTCCTGCCGCCGGGGGGCACGGTGGTGTGGGTGGTCGCGGCCACCAACTTCCATCTCGAACGCTGTCGTCCTCTGATCGAAAGTCTCATTGGCGACCACATGAAACTTCTCGCCGTGCTGATTGACGACCGGTCGTTTTTAAAACTGTTCTTCGAGCAGGAAATGATGCATCTGGAAGCGCCGCAATTGCGCCAGATTGCCGCCGAACTCAAGCGGCTGGGCTGCCGCGTCATCACCGCCGCCAGCGGCGAGGACTTGCGAGTCCGCATGGAAATGGTCGAATGAACTCCGAACGCCCCACGCTCGCCCATTTCTGGAATCCAACGGTCTATCTGGCCTACCTGTGGGCGTATGGCTTTACGGTTTTCGCCACCCTGGCCGGACTGGGAGCAACGCGCCTTTGGCCTGAACAAATCACGTGGCCGATTGTGCTCATCGGGTTTGGCGTCCTGTTTGCCGCGGTCGCCGCTTTTCGCCCGCTTCTGATCGAATTGGGCGAAAGTTTGGGACTGCGGGAGAAGTTGGGGCTTTTTCTGCTGGCCGGCCTTCTGTTTGTCAGCCCCAAACTGGTGTGGCGGCAGGCCACCCTGATAGACTGTCTGATCGTGCTGCAAGTGCCTCTGGTGATGTCGCTGATTCGGCGGGAGGGCTTTGTTCGTCTCTACACGATCAATTTTTTGCTGGCGGCGCTCAGCGCGTTTGTCCTGTGGCAAACCGAGAAAGGCGGATTCGAGGTGGCGGCGCCGCTGGTTGTCTTTTTTGCCGGCTGTTTTACCGCCGACCGTTGGTTCTTCGAGCTGGATCGTTTTCCCCAAGTCGAAAAACGACCGTTTCTGCGGCCGCTGCGGCTGGGCGTCGAGTATGGTGCAGTCGCGCTGGCCGGCGGCACCGTGCTCTATCTCATGACACCGCGGCTGACGGTTGTGGAGCGCGTGCGCGCGCCGGCGCGTGTGGTCGAACATCCCGGCGGCGTGCGCACGCTGACCTACGACGCCCTGTTCGACCTGGTCTGGCAGACGTTTCTCCTGCTGGTTCTGATCGTAGCGGCGTTGGCCGTTCTCCAGTATCTGAAACGCAAGTATCGGCGGCCGGAAGAGGGCGAAGATACCGCGGCCGGCGAGAGCGTCCTGCGCATGGTGCGCAGGATAATCCGGCCGACGCCGCGGCCGCCGGACATCCCGCGCGGCTTTTCGCCCCGCGAGCAAATCCTTCGCGGCTACTGGGCGTGGTGCGACGAAATGGAGCGCTTTGGCCTAGCCCGTCTCCCCGTCATGACTCCCAAAGAGTTCGCCGGCGCAGTCGCCCGCAACCATCCGCCGGTCGCCGCACCAGTGGGCCGGCTGACCGCGATTTTCGAGGCGGCCAAATACGACCGCCGTCCTCTCGCCGGCGCGGATGTCGAGGGCTTCTTTGCCTGCGCACGCGAGGTGATCGAATCGTTGCTGGTATCAAAAGGAACACGATAAAGATGTGTTTGTCCTCACCCAAGAGCCATAGATTCTTTCGTCTAGAGATCGATCTTTTTTCGTACTTTTTTCGAAGATCCTGCTCACAACTGCTCTAACGCCGGCGAATGTGCGAACGCATCATTCGCTTCCTGACGTCAAGGCTTTTCCTCGCCCCTGAGAGGGCGCGCCAAGGACTGCGGCGGCCAGCGATAGAGCGCCCTTTCAGGGCTTGGCGACCTAGATTGCAATTTTTCCCAGGGCGTTGCCCTGGGCTAAATTAGATGGCCCTTTCAGGGCCAATGATATTTGTGTACGACATAGCAT
>JAOAGV010000011.1 GCA_026415575.1 Candidatus Sumerlaeia bacterium | reverse complement strand
TCACAGCCCGCAGCTGGCCATGCGCGAGGGCGACTGGAAGTTGCTGATGAATCCTGACCGCAGCCGCATTGAACTCTACGACATGAAGAAAGACCTTACGCAGCTCAACAACGTCGCGGACAAGCACCCGGATGTCGTGGCGCGGATGAGCGAAAAGCTTTTGGCGTGGCAGAAGGAATTGCCGCCCGGCCCGTTGGATGCCGGTGCCGGCAAGATGAACTACGGTTTTCCGGGGAAGGCGAAAGCAACAGCCAAACCGAAGGCGATTGAGCCGAAGAAGAAAAGCGCCAAAGAAAAAACAAAAAGAAAATAAAATGGCGGAGAGGCTGGGATTCGAACCCAGGGACAAGGTTTCCCCTGTCAACGCCTTAGCAAGACGCCGCCTTCAGCCACTCGGCCACCTCTCCGCTGACTTGCGGCGCGTTCAACTGAAAAAGATTATCATCAACAAATCCCCCGCTCTGTCAATCGAAAATGACGCAGGGAGCAGCGGGGGATTCATTTCCCGATTCTACAATGCAGCGGTTCTTTTCGACCATAGCGGTGGCGTTGAATTTGGTCCGGGGCAACGCCGGGAAGGAATTGCATGCGGCCGCCGCGGAAACCAACTATCCAAGGAACAAAAAATGGGGCCTTTTTATCGCTGCTGTGCTTCGTAGGAGGTCCCGGACACCTACCGATAGCGCGTCCAAGAGACGACGCCGGTTTCGCCGGTGTTGAGGATGATGGTGATGCCGGAGGTTGTGCGATCCAAAGCGACAAGGACGTTCGTTTTGTCCGCAGGATTGTCGCCCGACGATTCATTCATGCCGTTGTAAAACTCCGGTCCGGCGCTGCCGGGAAAATCGGCCGGTACGTCCAGCGGCCCGACGCTCGAGCCGCCGGTGAAAATGGGCAAGATTCGCTCGACTTCCACCGTGTAGCTGCCCGCCGGCAAGCCCGGAATGAGATAGGCGCCGGCCAGACCCGGCGGCCCGACGCCGCTCCAATAGCGGTAGCCCGAAACGCATGATCCGGCCTCCGCGCGCGTTCCCCCGACCCGCCGCGCAATCACGTTGATCCCCTGATAGCCCCGCGTGGACATGCCGTTGACAACGAGGACATGGCCGGCAATGGCGCCGAAAGCGCTGTTGAACTGCGCAGCCGGATAAAGCCAGCAAATCCAGCCGATGTCGTCGGGCGCGAGGCTTTTCCAGTGCACGCCACCGTAGAAAATCGGAAACATGGTCGGCTGGTCGGCGTTCGAGGCATCGAGCGCGTTGATTTGCGAGTGATCAAGCCCAAGCATGTGTCCCAGCTCATGCACAATCACGCCCTCAAACTCCGCCGGCGTTACCTCCGGATTTGCGCTGCCGCTGCTGACCCCGTCCAACATGCGGCCGTTTAGCACGACCTGGCCTTCGAGGATGTTGCCGGGTACAGGCCGACGGTCGGCGTTGATAAAGAAGATCGGCGTGGCAAACCCCAACACCTGATTGCGCGCGTTTTCTCCATAGAGCAATGCCGTGATGGAACCGGCCGAGTCATAGACGACGGGATTGAACCCGTGCAGCGCGCCGCCCCCGATGAACGAAGTGAAATTCAAATGCGTGACATCGGAGGTGAGGGGCGAAGGGGCGATGGTCAGGGCGAGGGTGCTGGTGGTCACGCTGTTCCAAACGCCGAGGATATTGGAAACCATGGCGTTGGCGGCAGCATTGTTGAGCGCGCCGAGGCCGCCTTGGTCGAGTGTAAGCGTGATGCTGGTCTGGCCGCCGACGGTCGGCCATTTTACCACCGAGCCGTCTTCGGCAAAGATCAGAGGACCGCCCGCATGAACAAACCGGCCGGCCGCGACAAGAGCCGCAATGAGAAGGGCAACGGTGCGGGCGGGCGGCATCGAAAGAGGTTCCTTCCTACCGGTCATCGGCATCCCTGCGTGCGTTTCCCATTTTTCGGATCAGCGAACAGAACGATTCGAGGTCCATCCGTTCGGGGGGATTGGCAACAGCGAGCGATTCGGCTACAGTGAAGCGGCGGCGGTCTTGGTATTTGGACAGGTCCAGATTTCTGTTCAAAAGAGTGCGCCGCACCGCATCGAGGGGAATTGTTCGTTTGCCGTCGCGCGACTGCTCAATGGCAAAAACGCCCTGTGACAGCCCCACCGGCGCGGTCAATCCAATCGAACCCGGGGGATTGAGGAAAAGAAGCACCTCCTGCCCCACAACATAATGGGGAACGCCTGAAACCTTCATGGCAAGACGACTGCCCGGAATCGGGCCGCCGAACTGGCGGAACTGAACCTCGCTGCCGGCCTTGACATTGCCTTTGACAGCCTCAATGACTTTGAATGTGTACAGGGTTGCCGGCAGGCCTTGAGCGGTTGCCACAGCGGTGTATGTGGTGCACACGCCGGCAAAAATCAGTTGAGCCTGCGATTCGAGATCTTCGATATTTTGGGGAAGCACAAGGGTTGCCGGGGCGCGCGAGCCAAGCAGCGCCAGTGGCAGGAAAAAGACCCATCGGCGTGGAACGTTGAACAATCGCATAGCCGGCATGCTTGCCTCCGCCCCAATCCTCTTCTGCGTGGGTTGCGAAGCAGGGCACAGACACTAACCGATGCGAGATCGGCGGAAATTGCAGCGGGCATTCAACGTCAGCGCCCTCTCCCCATCCCAAAGGTTGTCTATGCCGTTTTGGGCAAAAAGACAACCTTTTTTTGGCATCAGGCAAAGGGATGCAATGTTCAAAGAGATGGAGTCACCGTATGATTGTGGGAATCGGCGTTGATCTTGTGGAAATTGCGAGAATGGAAAAGGCGTTGGCGCGGCATCCGGAGCGGCTGGTGCAACGGGTGTTCACCGAAACCGAGCAGCGCGAGTGCGCCAACCGGCCGCAGCCGGCCATGCACTATGCCGCACGCTTTGCTGCCAAGGAGGCCTTTCTCAAGGCTGTGGGACTTGGATTGCGCGGGGGCATGCGCTGGCGCGATGTCGGCGTAGTACATGCACCCAGCGGCAAACCCAGTCTCGAAGTGCAAGGCCGCGCCGCCGAACGTATGAAAGAATTGGGCGCCGATTGCGTCCATATCAGCCTCACGCACACCGATGGTCATGCCTGTGCGGTCGTTATCCTCGAAGGGAAAGATAGGGGTTCGATGGGATCGTAGTTCTTCCCTCAGTGCGCCGTTCAACACGCGTTCAGAATTTCAGGGGATAAGGCAAAAGCCCGACTTCGGGTATTTATTATACGCAATCGTCAGCCTTTCCGGGACCGCCAGCGTGAATTTTGACTTGCGACGCGGGCACAACAACAGCGGCCTCGCCTGAAGCCCGCAGTAGGGAATTTCGCCTGCGCCTTTCCGCGCTTGCCTTTTCAGGCTGCTGCAGGCACCCTTGACTTCGGCACAACGATGCAGAGAGGCGTAAAATGCCCGATGATAAAAATCCACAGGCTGGTGGGCTGAAGCAGGGTCTGTTTGGCAAAAAATACCTGATAAGCTTTCTTCGCTGGACCGCCGTGGCCTGTGTGATCGGCGGGGCGCTGGCGGTACTGCGCGCCCACACCTTTCATTGCGCCCAAGGCCACGACGAGGCGATTTTTCTTTACGGGGGACAGGCATGGGCCGCCGGTCAGGTGCCCTATCGGGATTTTTGGGATCACAAGCCGCCCCATATCTTCCTGTTCCACGCGCTGCCGCTTTGGCTGTTTCCCTTTTCGCGCACGGCGGCCGTGGTCAACGAAATTGTCTGGCTGGCGTTGGCCGGCACAGTGTTTGCCGCCGTCTGTCGAAGACATCTTTCGGTGGCGGCGTCGGCGGTCGCCGTGGCCTTCTTCTGCCTGTTTGTCAGCCATCGCGTGGCTGTGCGTTCGGGGGGAATGACCGAAGAGGCTTCGCTGTTGTTTGTGGCGCTGAGCTATTGGATGATTCTTCGCCCCTCGCCGCGTCTGCGCCGCGATGTCTTTTGGGCGGGACTGTTTCTGGGCATGGCCGCCGAGTTTCGCCAAACCTACGGGCTTTCGCTCTTGTTTCTGGCGGCTGTGACAGTTTGGCGCGCGCGGGAGCTGGGATGGAAAACCAAGCCCGCCTTGGGTTCACTCGCGCTGGTCAGCCTTGGTTTTGTCCTTCCCGAAGCGTTTTGGTCGGCCTGGTTTGCCGCCAAGCGAATCTGGTGGGACTATTTTGAGGCCAGCTATCTGTTCAACCTGATTTACATCGGGGCTGAGCCCGAAACGCATACCGGCTGGCTGGACGGATTGCGCACGCACTGGCGTGTGTTGTGCGATACAGGGCCCATGCTGGCCGCGCCCGTGCTGGCCGCAGCGCTTCTGCCGTGGCTGCCGCGCGAAAAACGTTGGTGGTGCGGCCTGCTGTTGCCGGCTTTTGTCTGCGAGTTCGCCCCTGTTTCCCTCAGCGGCGAGTATTACCATCACTACTATGTTCAGACCACCATTTCGACCTGTCTGCTTATGGGTTTTGCCGCGCAGGCGGTCGGCGAAATTGTCGCCGGCGTTCTCGGACGCCGCCTAAGCGAAATGAGCCGAATCAAGGCCGCCGCCGGACTTCTGCCGGCGCTGGCTGTTTTGGCCGCGGCTGCATGGCTGACGGTCGGCGGCGTGCGGTGTCATATCGCAGAGAATCGCAAGCTCGAACGGCGCAACGCACTGCCGACCGGCGATCGTGCGCTCGAGCAGTCGTTGGGACAGGCCCTTGCCGGTCTGACCGCCCCCGACGAGAGGATTTTGCTGCTCGGCGTTCAGCCGAATGCCTGTTACTTTGCAGCCAAGCGCTACGCCGGTGCGCGTTATTTTCACAACGCCCCGCTGTTCAAGGGCAAGTTTCAGGGGCATATTTCCGAGCGGATGAAACAGGCCATGCTGGCGGACTTGCAGCGGCACCAGCCTGTGCTGATCCTTTTGGGATTGCTCGAAGGGGCGGACAAAGAATGGCTGGGTATGGAATTAGTTCGCCGCCGTGCGCCCTTTCTTGTTCCTTATCTTATGGACAACTACGTGCCGTTGGAAACCCTTGGCGGACGAATTCCGCGCGATTGGTTCTGGTATGAAGACACGTGTGCCTTCCTTGTCCGCAAGGACTTGGCCGAGACCGTGCGCGCCCGGCTCGATGCCTTGCCCGCCTCCCCGTGAGCCCCTCTGCCATGCCCCAGATTCTTTGGCGTGCCAGGAGGGATTCGAACCCCCGACCTGCGGATTAGAAGTCCGCTGCTCTATCCGCCTGAGCTACTGGCACGCGTTTTTTTTCTTCGAAAGGTTTAATGAGAGTTTTAGATCGGCTCGTTTCGCCAAGAATAGAGTAAAGCACCCGTGCTTTTCTTGCCCTGTCATTGTAAGATCCCGACACGGAATTATCATATGGATGAACGCTGTGTAGGCACCCCCGCGACGGCGTCCATTTCCGATTCGTGATTCTTCGGTCGTAAAACGAAATTTTTTGTGGGGTCGGCGTTAAAGCCGACCCACCGTCCAGTCTGATGCCCGGTCTGGCAATCTTGCTCTGCGCAGCGTTCGGCAAAAGGCTATGCCGGCGGCACGGGTGGTAAAACCGGCAGTGGACGGGGTGTCGGTGTCGGCGTGGGCAGCCCGGGTCGCTTGGCTGGTGTTGGCGTCGGCGCAGGTGGACGCGCCGGCGGGGCCGAAGGCAAAACCGGCGCGACAGGCTGAGCCGGAACCGGTGTTGGGGCCGGAGGCGCCACAGCCGCAGGCGGCTGCACCGGAGTCACACCCGTTGGCAACGTAGGCCGCGGCGACGGCACTGGCGGCCGCGTCAGCGGTGCCGTCGGCAGGCCCGACGCCCTCGGCGGCGTCGCGGCCGGCCGTTGGGGCGTCGTTCTTTTTGCCGGAGGCAACCGCGACGGATCGTCGGCCGTTCCCAATGATTTCTTAATCGGATACAGCCATACGTAATACAGCACGCTGCGGTAGTAGAGAATTTCGCCTGTTTCGGGGTCTCTCACATCCAGTCTGTCAATGCCGACCACCGTGGCCAGCGAGCGAACCACGGGTCAGTGGCCCGGGCCGATGAACCAAATGACTTTCCATGCCAGCGGGGTGTCGCGGAAATAATGCGGATCAAAAAACTCCCGTCCCACTCCAACCACGGTTTCGGCCACCAAGGGCTTTCCACTTCGCGAGCACGAAACCGCTGCGGTGAGAAGCAGCGAGAGAGCGACCAGTCTCTTCATTTTAGACCTCTTCCATAAAACAGAGTCAAAAACGCATGCCTTTCTAAATCTACCAGCGCGTACCAAACAACCACGTGCCGCTGATGTCAAGCAGTTTTCCGTACTGATTGGCCTTCATTCTACTGATAGGGTGTCACATAAAAAGGCCAAACCCAAAATGGCTCATTTGATTCTGGTTGGTGGTGAAAGCATCAAATGCGCCAGCGCAATACTCGCGACTTTCCAACTGTGCGGCCAATGCTGCTCTTTTCCGACTTGGCGTCTTTGCGTGCGACTCTAACCGGGGGATTACGGAGACCGTCCGGATGGTTCTTTTTTTCTGGACAACGGGCCGACGATTTCTTTCAAAATGCTTTGCTTTTTGGGTGACAGGGGTTTCCCGCCGGTATATACAAATTATGGATGTTATGATGTAACGTGAGAACCTATGACGGGCAAGGATGCCCATCCACCGCCCCACCGCCGTTTGACAACGTTGGACCCGCTCCCATGACCGGCAAAATCACCTATTGCTTGAGTTATCCGCTTGTGCTGACGCGAACGTGCGCGAACCGGTGCGGCTATTGTCGTTTTCCGCTTATCGGTCCCGAGCGTCTGCCCTCGATGAAGGTGGTGCGGCGGCATTTGCGCACGGCGGCGCAACTGGGAGCCTCGCAGATCGAACTCATCGCCGGCGAGGGTCTGGCCACCCATCCCGACATCATGGCAATGGTTCGCTATCTGGGCTTCGACTCCTATCAGGCTTATCTGGCAAAGATACTGCAGTTGATCGAGGCCACGAACCGCCGGTCGCATTTATTTTCGCTGCTCAATATCGGTCCGCTGTCGCTGGCCGAGTTGCGCATATTGCGGCCATATCTGTGCGCCATGCGCATTATGCTGGAAACGGCTGATCCAAGATTGGAGTTCCGCGAGGCCCATTGCAACTCGCCGGGCAAAACGCCCGACCGCCGTCTGGAGGCCATCTTGCGTTGCGGGCGCGCGGGTGTCCCGCTGACGACCGGCATCATTGTGGGCATTGGCGAAGCGCCCGAAAGCCGGATAAAGGCCTTTGAGATTATCGCCCGAGCCCACGAACGCTACGGCCATATTCAGGCGGTGCGCATTCAGATGTTCCATCCCATGCCCGGCACGCCGATGGCCGGCTGGTCTGAACTGCCGGAGGAAGAATTTTTGGACATTGTGGCGGCGGCGCGGACGTTTTTCGGTCCGGCCATGCCCATTCAGGTCTCGGCGCAAGAGCATCCCCATCTGCTGGGCCGGCTTTTAGAGGCAGGCGTCACGGACTTTGGCAACGTATCAGTGCGCCAGGGGCCGGACTCTGCGCTGCCGTGGCCGAATCTGGTTGCGCTGATGATGCAGGAAGCGCGAAAGCGCGGGCGGCTCCTTGCCAAGCGGTTCCCCCTGTTCGCCAGCCATTGCAGTCCGCGCTGGTATCCGGGCGGGTATCCCAAACGTATCCCGGTCGCTCGCAGCGTTATGTTGGAAAGCGCCCACCGGCTGTCGCACACGCAAACCACCTCATACTAATCGGGTTTTCATTCGGGTTAGTCTCTGGACTGGGCGGAATTATGTTCACCGGGTCCGTGTTGCCATCAAGAATTTGCCGTCCACCCTCACGGCCCCATGGTTTTGCGCTTGCGTTCCGGGCATGGCGGCCTTTAGCGTGCGTTATTCGCGGCCCGAAAACAGGGCGCGGAAACTTTTTCTTTGTATTTTTGCCACATAGGTTCGCCGACACGCATGTCCGACAAACGCATCTATCTCACCACGCCCATCTACTACGTCAACGCGCGGCCGCACATCGGCCATGCCTATACGACCATCGTCTGCGACGTGGTGCGGCGCTACTACCGCCTGCTGGGCTATGACACGTATTTTCTGACCGGCACCGACGAACACGGCACGAAGGTCCTTCAGGCCGCCGAGCGCGAAGGCCTCACCCCGATTCAGTTTGCCGACCGCAACAGCCAGGCCTTCCGCGACCTCTGGCCGCAGCTGTCCATCGTTCCCGACGACTTCATTCGCACGACCGAGGAGCGCCACAAACGCGTGGTCGCCCGCATTCTGCAGGAACTCTACGACCGCGGCGAAATCTACTTTGAACGCTACGGCGGCCCGTATTGCGTCGGCTGCGAGCGCTTTTTCACTGAAACCGAACTGGCCGAAAGCGGCGGCCTTTGCCCCGACCATCAGACCCAACCGACGTGGATTGAAGAGCAAAACTACTTCTTCCGCATGTCGAACTATCAACAATGGCTGATGGATCACATCCGCGCCAATCCCGATTTCATCCGGCCCGAACGCTATCGGAACGAAATTCTGAGTTTTCTGGCCGAGCCGCTGCGCGACCTGTGCATTTCGCGGCCGGCCTCGCGCCTGCCGTGGGGCATCCCCCTGCCGTTCGATCCGAACTACGTCACGTATGTGTGGTTCGATGCGCTGGTCAACTACATCAGTGCGCTGGGCTGGCCCGACGGCGAGCGCTTCGCACGCTACTGGCCCGCAGCCGAGCATTACATCGCCAAGGATATTCTCAAACCGCACGCCGTCTATTGGCCGACGATGCTGCGGGCCGCCGGCATCCCGGTCTATCGGCACCTGAACGTCCACGGCTACTGGAAGTCAGGCGAGTTCAAAATGTCCAAGTCGCTCGGCAACGTGACCAATCCGCTCGACCTTGCAACCGTCTATGGTGTGGATGCGCTGCGCTATTTTCTGTTGCGTGAGATGGTGTTCGGACTCGATGCGGCCTTTGAGGAAGTGGCGTTCAACGAGCGTTACAACAGCAACCTCGCCGACGACTTGGGCAATCTGTTGAGCCGTCTGACGGCGATGATTCAGAAATACTGCGGCGGACGGGTGCCACCCTCGCATGCGCTCGAACCCGACGACGAGGCCGTACTCGCGCAGGCCGAGGCGGTGGTGCGCAGCGCGCCGCAATGGCTGGATGAATTGAAGTTCCACCAGCTCATCGAGGAAACGCTGCAGGCCGTGCGGGCGCTCAACCGCTATATCAACGACCGCGCGCCGTGGGCTTTGGCCAAACAGGGCCGGCACGACCGCGTGGAGACCATCTTGCACACGGCGGCGCGCGGCGCGGTCGTTGCGCTGCAACTGCTTGAGCCGGTGATGCCGGCCAAAATGGCCGAGGCGCTGTCATGGTTCGGCCTCGCGATGAGCCCTTCGGGCGTTGACCCGCAGTTGTTGAAGGTCGGCGCGCCGGTCGTCGCGGGGCACGTTCTGTTTCCCAAGGTCCGCTTCGACGAGGAAAAACCTGAAGAACGGTCGGAAACCAAACGAAGCGCCGACCGGCGAATGGTCCCGTTGCCGGAAGCCCGTCCCGCACCGGCGGCAGCAATCCCCAATCCTCAATCCACAATTCAAAATGGAACGCCTGCCATGCCAGAAATCACGTTCGAGGAATTTCAGAAGCTCGACCTGCGGGTCGCCCGCGTGCTCGAAGCCGCGCCTGTCGAAGGCGCGCAAAAACTCGTGCGCCTTCAAATAGACCTCGGCACCGAGCAGCGCCAGATTGTCGCCGGCATTGCCCAACACTACACGCCGGAACAACTGGTCGGAAAGACGATTGTGGTGGTGGCCAACCTCGCGCCGCGAAAACTGCGCGGCTTGCTCTCGCAGGGGATGCTTCTGGCCGCCCACGACGGCGAAGCGCTGCGTCTGGTGACCACCGACGCCGCCTGCGCGCCCGGCTCGCCGGTCTCGTAGTCCATAAACGGACGGGGTGAGTTGAAATGGCCCCGGAGCAGGCGACTTCGCCCGCCAACCCAAGCCGCCCGCGCGTGTGGCTTGTTGTTTTGATTCTCGCCGCCGTCTATGGTGCTTTTTACGCACGAACGCTTGCACAGGCCACGTTTGTCGCCGACGACTGGTATGTAATCCAGCCGCTTTCCCTTCGGCGGTTTCCCCATCTGCTTGCCGGCGATGTGTATGCCGGCCGACAGTCCTATGCCAGCTTCTATCGTCCGTTGCCCCGCATGGCGATCGAGTTGTGCCGGCGGGCATTCGGCTTTTGGACGCCGGGATACTTGCTCGTCTCGGCAGTCTTCCATGTAGCGAACTGTGTGCTCCTATGGCAAATCGTCCTGCGGCTGTCGGGACGCCGCCTCACGGCATGGTGCGCGGCATTGCTGTTGACGATTTACCCCACGCACCCCGAAGCGCTGCTTATGACCAGCACGCTGTTCGATCCGATGGCGGTGTGCGGATGCCTGACAGCCCTGCTCGGCTATCTGCGGCTGCGCGAGGTTGCTTCGGCGCGGAACTGGGCTTTGGCATTGGGCGGCGCAATACTTGGCGCATTGTCAAAAGAAATCTGGATCACTCTGCCGCTGGTTCTGCTCTGGGCCGAGGTGGTATATCCGCCCGGTGGTGGGCGGCCGTTTCGGCGGCCCGACTTTTCGGCGCTACGACGGCTGGTGGTCTTTTTTGCCCTTGCCCTACTTTATGTGGTGTTTCGCCAGATTGTTCTCGGCGGACTGGGTGGCTACGGGCAACGCCTCAATGCGGCGTCCGCAGTCGAAACCTACCGGGCAGTATGGCAGCTGGTGCTGGCGCCGTTTCCCGGAGTAGAACACTACGGCGCACACTGGCTGAATGCCGTAGTCCTTGCTTTGGCGATTCTCCTGGTCTGGGCGCTGTCGGGTTTTTCGCGGCTTGGCCTTTTGGGTTCGGGATGGTTGGCCCTGACGCCGCTGCCGCTGTTCGGCTTGTATGTCAGCTTCGAGATTGGTTCCCGCTATGTATATATTGTTACCATCGGCTGGATTTTGCTTCTCAGCGCTCTTTTGGAAAAAGCCATGGGGACGGGGCAGGCAAGTCGCGTGCGGCGCAGTCTGGCTTTTGCGGCGGCAGGACTTGTTGCGTTGGGCTTGATTGCAGCGCAAATGAATGTAATGCGCGATTGGCGCAATATGTTCCGGCGCAACAAGGCGATGGTCGAAAAGATGGTGCGAGTAGCCTCGCAGCAGCCGCCGGGAACGCAGTACGCCGTCATGAGTTGGCCGTGGGTCATGGGCACGGCCATGTCCAACCGGCTCGATAGCGCGGCCAAGGCGCTTTTTACGCTGACGGGCATTCCGGGCCGGTATATTGATGCGGGATTGTCGCCCGACGCCACTACGGGCACCATCACATTTGCCGGCCTGCCCGAAGGCTCACTCAAGGCGGGACGTATCACGTCAGTGGAGCGGCGCTTATGGTCGGGGGCAGCGCTGGAGGCGTGGAAACCGAATGGAGAGATTCAATTTGTCGGTGTGAGCGAGGACGGTGCACGCGAGTACAAAATCCGCGGCGGCATTGCGGAGTGGGTGGCACCCGCAATAGACTGCGGCCCCGGTGTCTACTGCGTTTTGCTCAACTATCAAACCGAACAAAGCGCCCCCGACGCGTTGATCTGGCGCGAGACCGGCCACCCTCCGGGCACCGAGCAGAGCGCGCTGTTACTGCCCATCCGGCGGATGGGAATGGAATGCAAAATGGCCAATACTGGAATGGTGGAAGGTCTCGATCACTTGGCATTCCGGCTCATGAACAACAAGCAGGCGTTCACACTTCGGCTGATTCTGTTGGCCCGGTTCACGATCGAGCCGTTGCGTTAGGGATTTGGCGGAGAACATACGTAGTTTCTGCGTTGGTGCATCAGTGACGCGGGCCCGCGCTGAAATGGCCCCCTCCGTTGTTGAAAAGGCCTACGCGGACGCCGTTAGGATGCTTGTGCTGAATCTGGTTGAATTGGCCGCAACCAATGGAGTAGGAAAAAGCGTTGCGTGGGAAATCAGTCCCGAATGGGTTGGGGGGCCTTGCCTGAGGAGCGATGACGCGGAATGTGAAGGCTACCCGCTGAAAGAAAGACTCAACCAGGGCCGCGAGGTGAAAAGCACGATGAGCAAGCAGATTCTGATTCTCAACGGACCGAACCTCAATTTGCTGGGAACGCGCGAACCGGAAATCTACGGACGCGAAACCCTGGCCGACCTATCCCGCTTGGTGGCCGCTGAATGCAAACGGCTCGGCCTTGCCTCGCAGTTTTTTCAAAGCAACTACGAAGGCGAACTGATCGAGCGAATTCACGAGGCGCGCAATGACGGCACCGGCGTGATCATCATCAATCCGGGAGGGCTGACTCATACGAGTGTGTCGTTGCGCGATGCCTTGGCGGCGGTCGGCCTGCCGGTCATCGAGGTGCATCTGTCCAATCTCTATCGCCGCGAGCCTTTCCGCCACCGGTCGCTGACGGCGGCAGTGGCCGTCGGGGTTATCTCCGGTTTTGGTTTTCAGAGCTATCTGATGGCCGTTCAAGCTGCGGCCAAGATTTTGGAAGAGCAGGAAAAGTCGGCGTAAGAACCGGATAGAGCCGGCCAAGAGCCAACCTACGCGATGCGCTTATCGTCCCCGGAGTCCTCTCCTTTTGCCCTGCGGTCCGCGCTTGTGGATGGCATGATGCTTGCACTCTATGGGGGCTGTTGGGTGTTGGCTTTTTTTTCTGCCGACAGCGTGCAACCCAATCTGACGGCGGCAGGCGGTGTGGCGGCAACGGCCGCGGCTACGGCGGCTTTGGCGGTGTGGATTCGCCGACCCGACATTCGCCCGGGCTGGCACCTCAGCGATATCGGGTTGGTGCTGCTCTTGGTTTCCGCTGCCGTCTCGGTCTATCGGGCCCGAATCCGATTTGCGGCCGAGTTGGAATTGCATCACCTTCTGGAATGCGCCGGATTGTTTATTACCGCCACCTATCTGACGGCGCGCCGACCCCAGCCGCTTTTCCTGCTTACGATCTTCTTGCTGGGGGCGGCAGCGGCTGCTCCGGGTTTTCTATCCAAACGAGGTTTTTCTCTACCTGATGCGGCTTTGCCGCCGTTCCCATGGACTACGCTGGCAGCGGTATGCGCCCTGACCACGCTGGCAGTGGCGCCATGGCTGGCCGGGCCGTGGCTGCGGCGGGCGTGTCGCTGGTACCACTGGCTGGTGCTTGCGGCGGCCTTGGGGTTGGCTGGCTTTGCGGCGACAGGCGGCATATGGACACGCGATCGCGTATTGAGTCGGGCTGCGGCGCAGGTTCCCCCGCATCAGAGCCGGCAAGTTATCGGCGAGCTTCTCAAGGAATCGTGGGCATGGGGATGTGGGCCGGCGGGATATGCATGGATATTTCGCGCACGAATGCCGGCAGAGTTTCACGAGGAGATCGCCGAATTGCCGCCGGCGCTGCTCTGGCTGGTTGAGTATGGCGCGCTCGGTTCCGCTGCTTTTTTGTTTTTTATTCTGGCCGCGTTGGGGCCGATTCGAGCGGGCCCATGGGCCAAAGATTTTTTCGCGGTGATTGCGCTCGCCCGGCCCTTGCGCTGGACCGCGGCTTGCGTCTTTTGCCTATGGACCCTTACCCCCGCTATGCGAACGCCCTTCGGCCAAGTCATCTTGTGGAGCCTGCTGGGCATGCTACGGGGCTGGAGCAGCGACCGGCCTGTTGCCCCCGCGGCGTTGGTGGCGGGGAAAGAGCCCCCCACGGTGTTTGCGGCAGGAGCGGGCAAAGCCGCGCCGGTTCCCGGCCTTCGGCAATTTCTCCTGACTTTTGGTGTGCTGCTTCTGGGTATAGGCCTGACTGTTGTTCATTTGCGCCCGGTGATTGCCGCTCACTATCGCGCCCTGCCAAAAACGCTGCGCCCTTCGGATGTCGCATGGCTGGAGCGTCTGGAACTGGCGGCAGTCTGGTGGCCTGCCGATCCGCAAACGTATCAATTGCAAGCCATGCACTATCGCGCGAAAGCCGACGCCGGATACGTTTTGCCCAACGCCGAAATCGAGGCCATTACGCGTGCCTATGAGCACAGGATCCGCGCCAACCCTTATGATCCTCTCAGCCACAGCACTCTGGCTTTGTGGCACGTCGCGCGGGGCGATCTCGACAAGGCGGTCGAGGTTACCCGTCGGGGCATTGCCTACTGCCCCGGTGTGTTCGAGCTGCAATACACGCTGGGGGCGTGGCTGCGGCGACAGAACCGGCTGCCGCAGGCGCGCGACGCCTTCGAGCAGGCCCGGCTTCTCCGGCCCCTCGCACTTCCCGTCCTTTGCAATCTCATCGAGATCGAAGCGGAAATGGGCAATTTCCCGCAGGCGCGGCAGTGGCTGCGGCAGGCGCTTCAGATCGCACCCCACGACGCAACGCTTCAGCGATTGGGCCAACGGCTGGAACCCGCCGCGAAAAAAGAAGAGTAATCGAAAATACCCGAAAGCAGGCTTTTCGCTTTGGCTGACGGCACGCAAAGTGCCGCGCGCGGCGGCTTATTGGTTCATGCTGTCGAGGAACTCGCGGTTGGTCTCGCTCTTGCGCATGCGTTCCAGCAGGAATTCCATGGCCTCGACCACATTCATTTCGTTCATGATTTTGCGAAGCAACCAGACGCGGTTGAGGGTGTATTCGTCGAGGAGCAATTCCTCTTTGCGCGTGCCCGAGCGATGGAGGTCTATGGCGGGGAACACACGGCGGTCGCTGAGCTTGCGATCGAGGTTGACCTCCATGTTGCCCGTGCCCTTGAATTCCTCGAAGATCACATCGTCCATGCGTCTGCCGGTGTCAATAAGGGCTGTGGCGACGATGGCGAGGCTGCCGCCTTCTTCAATGTTGCGGGCGGTGCCAAAGAACCGCTTGGGCCGCTGAAGCGCATTGCTGTCCACACCGCCCGACAGAATCTTGCCGCTGGGCGGAACAACTTGGTTGTGCGCCCGCGCCAAACGCGTAATGCTGTCGAGCAGGATCACGACGTCGTGCTTGCACTCGACCATGCGGCGGGCCTTCTCGATAACCATGTCGGCGACTTGGACGTGACGGTCGGCCGGCTCGTCAAACGTCGAAGAGACCACCTCGCCCTTGACCGACCGCTCCATGTCGGTGACTTCTTCAGGCCGTTCGTCAATCAGAAGCACGATCAGAGAGATCTCCGGATGATTGGCCGTGATGGCGTTGGCGATGCGTTGAAGGATGATGGTCTTGCCTGTGCGCGGCGGGGCAACAATCAGGGCGCGTTGGCCTTTGCCGATCGGGCACATCAGATCAATGACCCGCGTGACCATGTCCTTGGGGTCGTGTTCGAGCTTGATCCGCTCGTCGGGATACAGGGGGGTAAGGTTGTCGAACAGGACTTTGGTCTGGGCGACGTCGGGCGGCTCGTTGTTGA
The DNA here is from genome assembly GCA_026415575.1 of Candidatus Sumerlaeia bacterium. Taxonomy (GTDB): domain Bacteria; phylum Sumerlaeota; class Sumerlaeia; order JADFCW01; family JADFCW01; genus JADFCW01. Next base: position 49,331 of record JAOAGV010000011.1, on the reverse strand, counting down.
CGGCCTCGACTTTGAGCAGGGCAAAGTAGCGCTCGTTCTCCTTGGGCGGGCGAATCTGGCCGCTGACCGAATCGCCTTTGCGCAGATTGAACCGACGAATCTGCGACGGCGAGACGTAGATGTCGTCAGGTCCGGGCAGATAGTTGTAGTTGGGCGAGCGCAGGAAGCCGAATCCGTCGGGCAGGATTTCGAGCACCCCCTCGCCAAACATGTTGCCCTCTTTTTCGGCGTTGGCCTTGAGAATCTGAAAAATCAGATCGGCCTTGCGCATGTTGTAGAAGCCTTCAATATTCAGGCTCTTGGCGATTTCCGCCAACTCTGATAGTGTGCTCTTTCTCAGTACCCCGATGTCCACGGGTTGTGCTCCTTTCTGTTTCTAAGTGAAATTTGAAGTGATGTGTGGCAGCGATGTAAGATGGACGGCAGGGACAAATTTGACGTGATGGACGGAGCGGTCAGAATGCGCCGGGCGGTATGCCCGCTGCGGCCAGCCCGCCCTCCATGAACTTGTTTCCTTAAAGCCCATCCGGTTCATCCTGTCCATTCCGTCCATATCGTCCATCCCGTTCCGTCGTTATTTCTCATTTGTCGCTTCCAATTCTTCTCACCAGTTCTTCCACCTGTCGTTCGGTTTCTTCCAGCGAGCCGGAATTATAGATGACATAGTCGGCTCGCGCGATCTTCTCTTCCTGAGGCATTTGGGCTTTGAGCCGCGCGGCGATCTGGGCATCGGTCAGGCCGTCGCGGCGACGGAGGCGTTCCGCACGCACCGCCTCGTCCACCGCCACAACGACCACGCAATCCACAAGGTGCTCCATGCGGTTTTCAAGCAGCAGCGGCACGGACAGGACCACCAGCGGCTCGTTGCGCCATTGCGCCAGTTGTTCTTCCTCGATGGCACGGATGCGGGGATGGAGGATGGCATTGAGGCGTTGGCGCAGCGATTCATCGGCAAACACACGCTCGGCCACAGCCGCGCGATTCAAGCGTCCGTCCGGTTGCAGTATGGGTTGACCGAGCAGGTCAACAATTTCTTGGAGAGCCGGGGAACCGGGTTCGACAAGTTGCCGCGCAATGGCATCGGCGTCAATGATACGAGCCCCGCGCCGCCGAAACATCTCGGCCACGGTCGTCTTGCCGCTCCCAAACGACCCCGTCAATCCGATAACAGGCATACCATTTTAGAACACGTGCCGCTGGTTCGTTAATCACTTATAGAGGTTCTGAGGCCTGGAGGCAGAACATTCGGGAAAAGTGCCTATGGGAGAACCGGTTACCCTAAAACAGAAAGGATTTTGACCACAACGCGTTTACCCCTGCAAGCATTTTTTGCAAAAAAAGCGCATCGCTCGAGAACCGGGGTACATTTTTGCTTGACGGATATGTCCGATTAGCACCAAATATGTATTTGGTGATTTGGTAGAAAGTGCAAAAAGGAAAGGGGGGACAGAAAGGGAAACCGACGGGACGGTCCAAGCGTCCGACGGGCAGGGGAAATACTCCGTCATCCGTCTAAATTCTTTTATGGATCCCGCGAATAAAGAAGGGCTGCCGCGACGCTTTCCTTAGAGGGAAGAAATGGTGCCGTCCTGAGGTAAAACTTATTGCCGCGCGCGGCCTGCACAACGGTGCCGCGCCCTGTAGCACGAGCGGTCCATGTGGACCCTCTATCATTTCCAGCAAAGGAAACACTGTCATGCACAAGAAAGGATTTACCCTCATTGAACTTCTGATCGTTGTAGCCATCATCGCCATTTTGGCCGCCATTGCCATTCCCAATTTCCTCGAAGCCCAAGTGCGCTCGAAAGTGGCCCGCGCCCAAAGCGACTTGCGGCAGATAGACACGGCCGTCAAAGCCTATTACGTGGACTGGAACAGCTATCCCACGGGTGTATCGTGGGGCGCTGTGGATACCCGGATGCAGTTTCGGCCCGGGCCCATGTGGAGTCAGCTTTCGACACCGGTGGCCTATTTGACCACGGCCTTCCGCGATGCGTTTGTCAATTACGGCACACGCAGCAGTTCCGTGCAGGCGGGCGATGGCGACTTGTTGGACCCGTTTTATCAGTGCGCGGGCGGTTACCTCGGGCCGTGGATTGACCGCAATCAGCCGATGACTGAATGGATGGGCATGAGCTACGGGCCGGATAACGCCGACGACACCAATCTCAACAGCCAGTATCCCTATACGCGCGACGCCATGCCGTATGATCCGACCAACGGCACGGTCAGCTGGGGCGACATCTATCGCCACGCCGGCAAGGTTCCGGTGAACTTCATCGCCGGCAGCAGGCCGCACGGGTCCAATGCCGACAACAGCAACAACCGCGGCGCCGTGGACCCCTACAGCTGGTCGCGGTGAGGAATAGAGGCTGTTTCCGCAGCCACGGAAAACTGGATTTGGCACTCTAAAAGGACGCCTCTCCAAGAGGCGTACTTTTGTTTTGCCTTTGATAGTTTGCAATAGAATTGACGCCTGTGTGAAAAGTCGTACAGCACAGAGTTGCACGGATTCACACAGATTTAAAAAACGGCAGGCGCGTGAAATCGCCGAAGGGTCGTAGATTACCTTTTCACTCGCGTAATCCGTTATTCTGCGAACTGCTCAGAATAAAAAAGGGCGAACCTCGCAGTCCGCCCTTCCAAAGGTCTGACGAGACAGAGTTGGTCGCGCCTTTGTCTTATGCCCACCACATGGCGCCGGGCTTCTCGGTCAAGATGAGGCCCTGCAGGAAGCGAACGGCCTTCATGAAGCCCTCGTTGATGGACATCAGGCCGTCCTCATGCTCGATGCTCAGATACTCGTCGTAGCCGAACGCCCGAAGCGTCGAGATGAAGTTGCTCCAGAACTCCGCGCCATGTCCGTAGCCGACCGTGCGGAAAACCCACGACCGCTTCTGGACGTCGCTGTAGTGCTTGGTGTCGAGCACACCCGTAAAGGCCGTGTTGATCGGGTCAATCTTCGTATCCTTCATGTGGATATGGAAGATGGCCTTGGCCTTCCCCAGTTCACGCACTGCAACGATGGGGTCAATGCCCTGCCAGAACAGATGCGAGGGGTCGAGGTTGGCGCCGATGTTTTTGCCGCAGGCGTCGCGGATTCGCAGCAGCGTTTCGGGACTGTAGACGATGAAGCCCGGATGCATCTCGAAGGCGATGCGCACGCCATGGTCGGCGGCATACTTGGCCATGTCTTTCCAGAACGGGATGGCCACCTTGTCCCACTGCCATTCAAGGATTTCGAGGAAGTCGGGCGGCCAAGGGCAGGTCACCCAGTTGGGTTTGGTGGCGTTGGGGCCTTCGCCGGGGCAGCCGGAGAAGTCAATGACCGTTTTGACCTTGAGGAGTTTGGCCAACTGGATGGTCTTCTTGAGCGTATCCACGCTCTTTTCGGCGAACTTTTTGTCGGGATGGAGCGCGTTGCCGTGGCAGGACAGTGCGGAGATTTCGAGGCCGCGGCTCTTGATCGCGTCCATGAACTTCTTGCGCTCGTCTTCGCTCTTGAGCATGGCGTCAAGTTTGCAGTGGGCGTCGCCGGGATAGTTGCCCGTGCCGATTTCGACCGCCTGCAGGCCGGCCTCTTTGACATAGTCGAGCGCCTTTTCCAGAGGCTGGCCTCCGAATAGAACCGTCAGAACGCCGAGTTTCATGTGTCCCCTCCGAATGCGGTAGGATGTTGGGGCTGTTGTGCAGCGACATTGCCCGGGGCGCGGCGAAAAAATGCTGCGTTGTTCCACCTTTCCCGCCGCCCGTGCTTTGCCGACTGTGCGATTCAGCCCGCTGAAAAATCCATTTCCAAACGACCGACCGTTGTCTTGCACGCCCTCGGCTCTGGGTCAAGCGTTTTTCTCGCCAATTTTGCGGCGGGAACTTAACGGCCCATCGGCGCCGGCGTGGCCATGCCGAACTGGTAGAAATTGATGTTCGTGTCCGTATAGACGATGAACGTGCGCCCATCGCCCAGTCCGGCCACGCCGCGAATTTTGTCGCCGCCGACAATCGGCAGCGAGCCAACCAAATTGGCCATGGTTTGCTGGGCCAGTTGGCTGATCGAGGCCGCCTCGGCACGGCGTGTCCATTTCTCGCCGATTGATTGAACCGCCAGTGTCAAGACCGCTCCAGCCAGCATCGCCAGAGCCGTTTTCCACCAACTCGTATTCCGAAACATGCTTCGCCTCCTGTGCGTCTGCATTCCGTTTTTCAACCGCCATTTGCAATCCGCATTCCGCAATTAAAAGTCAAGGCGGAACCTCGGAGGGAAATCCAATTAAGAGCACATCCCTCGAAATTGGCAAACGGCTGTTTTTATCTTGGACTGCGCGCAGCCATTCTGCCGCTTGGCTGGATGCGCAGGTCTTTCATTTGAACGTTATCTTTGGACGGCGAAAGCACGGAAGAAAGCGGCGGCGTGGCTGCGAAAAGTCCAAAGAAAAGATCTTCTGCAACGAAACAAACACCGCGGCATTCGCCTCCGGTATGTCTGTTTGCCGAGTGTCTTCTGCCGTGGCCTTTCATGGCGCCATGCGCACGAGCTGATCGAGGACGTCCTCGAAGCGATACAGGCCGGGGGCCGCGGAGACAATCCACTCGGCCGCCCGCAGCGCGCCGTCGGCAAACGTATCGCGCGAGCGCGCCTGATGTTCGAGTACAATCGAATCGTGCGGCCCCTCGATGCCGACGCGATGAACGCCGGTAATCCAGCCGGCGCGGGTCGAGACGATTTGCAGTTGGTCTTCGGCAATCGGTCCTTCGAGGCGCTGGAGCGGACGTTTTTTGCGGCGGCTTTTGGCAAGAATAATCTCGGCCAGACGTTTCGCCGTGCCGCTGGGGGCATCGAGTTTGGCACGGTGGTGCGCTTCGGCCACATAGAAGTCGCGATCGTCAAGCGCGCCAAACAATTCCGCCGCACGTTCAACCAGCCGGTAGAACAGGTTGACCCCAATGGAGAAGTTCGCCCCATACAGCACGGTAGCTTTTTTCTTCGCCACCACCGCCGCAAACTCGTCGAGGTGATTGAACCAGCCGGTCGTGCCGGTCACCACGCGCTTGCCCAGTTGACAGAGCCGCAGCAGGTTGCCGAGCGCGGCGTTGGGCGCGGTGAACTCGATGCAAACATCGGCGGCCTCGACGGCCTGCCGGGTCAGGCGCCGGAATTTGGCCGCGCGGTCTTTCAAATCAACCGTTGCGACGATTTCGTGGCCGCGCGCAGGCGCCAGTGCTTCGATCGCCCGGCCCATTTTTCCGTATCCGATCAGCGCCAACCGCATGGAACGACTCCTTTCGCGGAATGAAACTGCCACTCAGCGGCAAGTCTTTGCGTTTGGGCTTTCCGACGCAAGACAAAAGGGAAGAACGCTTTCGCTTTGGATTCACGATCAGTCCGTCCGATGAAGTTGCGGTTGAAACTTTCCCGCTTGACGGACTGAAATGAGAGGGTTGAGTGAGGCAACCATTCGCCGCACAAGAAATTGCGGCCGTCAAAATTCCGTGGAAATGTACTCGCTCTTTACAATTTCAGGCGGAGGGTTCCGATGTCCCAACCAGTTCCCACAAGCGATTTGTTCAACCTGTCCGGCAGGAAAGCCGTGATCATCGGCGCTTCGGGCGGGCTGGGCAATGCCCTGGCCGAGGCGCTTCTGGAAATGGGCGCCGATGCGATTGTTACGGCCCGCCGGCGCGAGCGGCTCGACGGTCTGTGCCGACTTGCCGGACAGCTCGGACGGGTGTGCATTGCGGCCGAGGTCGAGGCCGGCGAGCCGCAGTCTGTGCGCAACCTGTTTCAATTGGCCGACCGCGAATTCGGCCGGGTGGATATCTTGGTCAACGCCCACGGGATCTGTCACCGCGTGAAGGCGGAGGACTATCCGGAAGACGAGTGGGATCGGACCCTTGCGGTGAACCTCAAGAGCGTTTTCATCGCCTGTCAGGAGGCGGGCCGACGCATGATCCGGCAGGGTGGGGGCAAGATCATCAACATTGCCTCGATGCTGTCGTTTCAGGGAGGAATTCTGGTGCCGGCCTATGCGGCCAGCAAGGGGGGAGTGGCGCAGTTGACCAAAGCGTTTGCCAACGAATGGGCAAAATACAATGTGCAGGTCAATGCGATTGCGCCGGGTTACATGCGGACGGAGCTGACGCGCGGGATTTACGAGGACCCGAAACGCAATCCGGACATTGTGGCGCGCATTCCGGCCGGACGCTGGGGCGAACCACACGAGCTGAAAGGCGCTGTGGTGTTTCTGGCCTCTGCGGCCTCGGATTATGTGAACGGATTTATTCTTGCGGTGGACGGAGGCTGGCTCTCACGGTAGCAGACGGAAAAACAGCGGTTCAGACACCGGCGCGGTGCACAAACTCTTTCGGCTTCTTTCCATGTCGCTGCATTCGTGCACGGCCGCAGCGCGGGCAAATCCATTTGCGCTGTTTGTGAAAAACACGCTTTTGCTCGACCATTTTCACCTTACATCTACGGCAGAACACAGTCGGCCTCCCCGCGCAGCCGGCTACATTTCCAGTAAGAAACATAAAAAGAGCAAAATGCCAACCACGCCGTTGACATTGAAAAAGGCGACATTCACACGTGACAAGTTATTTGGCTTGACAATGGCATGTTCGTAAATTAGCAGAAAGCCTACCAAAACCACCCCTCCTATAAATAGCCAGCCGCTCCGCGCAGCCCATGCAAAGATCATCAGCGCCAGCCATGCCAAAACATGCAAACCGGAAGAAACGACCAAGGCCTTTGGGATTCCGAAGCGTGCGGGAATGGAATGCAGTCCTTTGGAAACATCGAAAGCATAGTCCTGACAAGCATATATGATGTCAAATCCGGCGGTCCAGAGCAACACGGCGAGACTGAGGATCATGGGCCGGATGTCAAAACTGCCGCGTACGGCAATCCATGCGCCCATCGGGGCAATTCCAAGTGCCAGACCGAGAATGAAATGGGTTGTAAAGGAAAACCGCTTGACATACGAATAACCAAGAATGATCGCCAAGGCAACCGGCGACAGGGCAAACGCAAGCCAGTTGAGCATCCATGCGGTCCAAAGAAACAGCACAATGTGGGCAAGGGTGAAAGCCCGCACAAAATGCGGCGAAAGCAGTCCGGCCGGAAGGGCACGATTGCGGGTTCGCGGGTTTTCGCGGTCTTGTTCAAGGTCGGCAAGGCGGTTGAACGCCATGGCGGCCGAGCGCGCGGCATAGCAGGCGACCACGATGAGAATGATTACGCGGGCCGACGGCAGGCGATTGCCCGGCGAGGGAAAATCGCGCGCGGCTAGCAGCATGGCCATGAGGGCGAAGGGCAGGGCAAACAGCGTGTGCTCGAATTTGATCATCTCGAGGACGATGAAAACTTTTTGGAGGAGGGTTTTTGGGATGGACGACATGGACGGCATGGACAGAATGGACGGATGGATATTACTCCGGCCGGGTTGGGGTTTGCAGTGGCCAGCCCGGGTCCGCGTTCAGCGAAAGGTCATTGTCGCGGCGGCCGGAACGAAATAAATGATAGCCAAGGCCGGCAATCATCGCCGCATTGTCGGTGCACAGCGAGGGCGGGGGAATCCACAGGTTTTTGAGCGATGAGGGACGTGGAAGGATGGATGGAGACGGGGCGCTGCGACTGGAGGATGCGCGGTGGAGGTCGGCCAGCGCGCGGCGAAGACCGGCATTGCACGCAACGCCGCCGACCACGGCAAGCGAGTCGAGTCGCTCGCGGTGAAGCGCCACGCAGGTCTTTTCAAGGAGCGAGTCTATGACGGCGGCCTGAAACGAGGCGGCGATGCCGCACAGCCGGGCACGGTCGGCGCGAATGGTTTCGAGGCCGACGGATTCGACATGGTGAAGGACGGCGGTTTTGAGGCCGCTGAACGAGAAGTCGAGCGTCTTTTCACCGCGCATCGGCCGCGGGAAACGTACCGCGCGCGGATTGCCCTCGGCGGCCATTTTGTCAATCAACGGGCCGCCGGGATAGCCCAGACCGAGCAACTTGGCCACTTTGTCATAGGCCTCGCCGACGGCGTCGTCGCGCGTCTCGCCCAGTGTGCGATATTCGCCCGGCCGCTCAACGCGCGTCAGACTGGTATGGCCGCCCGAAATTGCCAAGCCCAGATAAGGATAGCGCGGCCGCGGGGCGCGCGGGGCGGAATTGGACCTGTCGGATTTGTCAGACGGGTCGGACTTGCCAGACTTGTCGGATAACCTTAGATCATGCGCGCGGGGGGCTTGCCGCAAAAAGGGCGAGTAGAGATGCGCGGCTATATGATGAACGGCCACCAGCGGCAGGTTGCGCGCAAATGCCAGTGCCTTGGCGAACTCCACGCCGACCAGAAGTGAGCCGACCAAGCCCGGACCGCACGTCACCGCAATCAGATCAATGGCTTCCAAATCCACGCCCGCACGTTTCAGCGCCAAATCCACCACAGTGGAGATGTTGCGAATGTGTGCGCGCGAAGCCAGCTCCGGAACCACCCCGCCGTAGGGGGCATGAAGTTTCACCTGCGACCAAACAATGTTGGACAGGACATGGCGGCCGTCGCGAACAACGGCGGCCGACGTTTCGTCGCAGGAGCTTTCAATCCCCAGAACCAGCATCGCCGTCTCGTTTTATTATTCAGGTTGATCCGCCGCGATTGGTTCCGCGGCAACTGCATCAGCCGGAGCCAGCGGGAAATAGACGCGAAACACGGTGCGTTCGCCGGGCTGGCTTTCGACATCAATAAAGCCGTGGTGCGATTCGACGATACAGCGTACGACATACAGTCCCAAACCGGCGCCCTCATGGGACCCGCGCGCAGCGCCCCAGCGCTCGAACCGTTCGAAAATGCGCGGCAGCGCCTCGGGCGCAATGCCCTCGCCGCTGTTGGCGATTTCGACCAGCACACAGCGGACGCGTTGGCCTTCGCGCTCGAGGTCGGCGTTGCGCATGACAATTTCAACCCAGCCTTTGTGACCGGCGTATTTGATGGCGTTGTGAAAGAGATTTCCGAGAGCGCGAAACAGCAAATTCGCATCGCCGAGCACCGTCGTTTCGCACGGCTCGATGCGGACGTGCAGCTCGACATCGCGCTTGCGGGCTTCGAGGTCGCTGATCGGCCGCAAGTCCTCGATCACTTCGAGCAGATTGACGGGCATTTCGAGAATTTCGAGCCGGCCGGCCTCGACCCGGCAGGTGGTCAGGAAGTTGTCCACCAGCGAAAGGATGCGCTGGCTGTTGATGGAGATCAGTTCGAGAAACTCGCGCGTTTGGGCCGGCAGATTGTCGCTTCCGCTTTCGAGTGCCAGATGTGCGTAGCCGATGATCGTTCCGAGCGGGACTTTGATGTCGTGGGTGATCATCGAAATCAAATCCTCGCGCATCTGGCGGGTTTCGATCTGGACAAAAGCGCGCTCGACCACCCCCCGCAGCATGTCGAATTCATACGGCTTGGGCACGTAGTCAAACGCCGACTGGCGGATGGCCTGAATGACCGACTCGGTCGAGACATAGCCGGTGATGGCAATGACGAGGGCCTTGGGGCGGTTGTCGCGCACGAACCGCATGACGTCGTAACCGTCGCGGTCGCCCATGCGGATGTCGGTAATGATGACATGATAGTCGTTGACGCGAATCTTCTCGATGCCCTCTACGCCGCCGTAGGCGACATCGGCGCGATAGCCCTCGGCCTCAAACAGCGACTGGAGGCTGTCGGCCATGCGGCGCTCGTCGTCAATGATCAGCAATCGTTTTTCGGGCAACATGGTGTCGCATCCTTGCGCAGCGGGGTGAACGGCGCCGGGGCCGTTGCCCGCGGTCGTACCGGGCGCCTTCGACTTTTCGGTCTAAACATGCAGCCAATTTGCGAAGATCTTTTCCAACTTCTAATCTCTTGCCTCTGACCTCTTTGGTTGTGGCCGAGGACCACGTTAGAAAATTGCCTGTCCCGTTGTGGCGTCGAACAAGTGGGCCTGGCTCATTTCCATATATAACGTCCGGATTTCATTGACTTCGGCACGGATGTGCGAGTCCAACCGGGCGATCAGGGTCGTATCATTAAGACTGAGATACATGAACTGCTCGGCGCCCATCGGCTCGATGAGTTCGACTCTGGCGGTTACGGGTGCAAGCGGGCCGGCCACGTCCACACCCATGACCGGTTCACAAAGATGTTCCGGACGGATGCCGAAGGTGACGCGCTTGCCCGTGTGCGGTGCAACCCGGTCACGACAAGCCAGAGGCATTTCGACGCGAAACCGTCCGTCGGTAAAGAAAAAGCCGCCGCCGACGCTTTCGAGGTGTCCCTCGATAAAATTCATGGGCGGGCTGCCGATAAACTCGGCGACAAAGCGATTGGCCGGATGTTCATAGAGCTCCAGCGGCTCGGCCACCTGCTGGATGACCCCGTCCTTCATCACGGCGATGCGGTCGCCCATGGTCATGGCCTCGACCTGATCGTGCGTGACGTAGATCATCGTGGCGGCGAGGCGGCCGTGGAGTTTGCTGAGTTCAGCGCGCATCTGGACCCGCATTTTCGCGTCGAGGTTGCTCAGCGGCTCGTCGAACAAAAACGCCTGCGGCTGGCGAACAATGGCGCGGCCGACGGCCACGCGCTGGCGCTCGCCGCCTGACAAGGCGCGCGGCTTGCGGTCGAGCAAGTGCGTGATGCCCAGAATATCGGCCGCCTCGCGCACTCGGCGGTCAATTTCGGCGCGCGATCCCCCTCTCAATTGCAGCCCGAACGCCATGTTGCGATACACGCTCATGTGCGGATAGAGCGCGTAGTTCTGAAACACCATCGCCAAATCGCGGTCTTTGGGGGCAACGTCGTTGACCTGGCGGTCGGCAATAAAAATCTCCCCCGACGTCACGGGTTCCAGTCCCGCGATCATCCGAAGCGTTGTGGACTTGCCGCAGCCGGAGGGGCCGACCAGAACCATAAACTCGCGGTCGCGCACCTCCAGCGAGAGGTCCTTCACGGCCACTACGCCGGGCGGATAGACCTTGGTTACATTGCACAGAACGACATCGGCCATGGTGGGATTCCCGATTTGAGAGCGTCAAACGGCAGGCACCCGAACACACGTGCGAAAAGCCGCAAGCGGGTTTGGACGGATGCAGTGTGCTCGCCCTTCAGCCGGTGGGTGGCATCCTATGCCTCCAGCCATTCCCGCTTCCACTTACAAGGCCATCGGCACCACTTTCGCCGTGCTCTTCGGTTCATCCCAGAAGAACGACACCAGTCTGGCCAGCGTGGCTTTCAAATACTTGCGCTCGACAACAATATCCACAAATCCGTGGGCGAGGACAAAGTCGGAGCGTTGGAAGCCGCGCGGCAGAATCTGATTAATCGTCTGCTGAATGACCCGCGGGCCTGCGAAGCCGATCAATGCGCCCGGCTCGGCCACGATCACGTCGCCCAAACTGGCAAAACTGGCCATGACGCCGGCCGTCGTCGGGTCGGTCAGCACGCTGATATACGGGATTCGCTCGCGGGCCAGCATGGCGCAGGCGGCGCTGGTCTTGGCCATTTGCATCAGCGACAAAATACTTTCCTGCATGCGGGCGCCGCCCGATGTGGCGACCGAGATTACCGGCAGGCGGTCGGTGCAGGCACGCTCCATCAGGCGCGTCACACGCTCGCCGACCACCGAACCCATGCTGCCGCCAATGAAATTGAAGTCCATGACCGACAGCAACACAGTATGGCCGTCAATCTTGCAACGGCCGGTGCGGACCGCTTCGTTCGCGTCGCCCTTGGACATGGCATCCTTAAGCCGCTTTTCGTAGGGCTTGGAGTCGCAGAACTTCAGGGCATCGGTCGGCCGGATATGGGCGTTGAATTCCTCCCACGTGCCTTCGTCGGCGAGCATGGCGATGCGCTCCATGGCCGACATTTTGAAATGGGCGCCGCACTTCGGGCAGACCATCAGGTTGCGCTCGAAGTCTTTCCGATAGATGAAATTCACGCACTCGGTGCACTTGAACCACAGGCCTTCCGGAATGACGTCGCGGGGCGGCGTCGCACGGAGCGTGGTGTATTGGGGTTTACGAAACCAAGCCATGATCAACAGTCCTCGAGCAAAAGGTGAAAATGAGTGTGGCGGCTGAGGCGACGGCTGTCAACCGCCAATCTGCCACCCCGCGCGTTTCACGCGTGATTTCGGAAATCGCACCCGACCCTCGGAGGGTCGGGTTCCACCCCGACCGACGCTTTCGCGGCGGAGGCAAGAGAACTGACAAATTCGGCAAGGTGGTGCTCCCAGTCGGGATCGTCGCGCAGTTCCTCGATCTTTTTCACAATGGCGCTGCCAACCACGACGCCGTCGGCGAAACGAGCCACGGCCCGCGCGTGCTCGGGGCGCGAAATGCCGAAGCCGACGGCAATCGGGAGCGCCGTGTGGCGGCGCAGCTCGGCCACACCCGATTCGAGGTCGGCCGGCAGCGATGCACGCTCGCCTGTAACGCCCTTGAGCGAAATGTAGTAAAGGAAACCGCGGGCAAGTCGGGCAATTTTTTCGCGCCGCTGCGGCGGCGTGGTCGGCGCGACCAGATAGATGAGCGGCATATCGCGCTCGCGCAGAATGGCATCGAACTCCGCCGACTCTTCGGGCGGGAGGTCGGGCACAAGAAATCCGTCGGCGCCGGCCTGTTTGGCCTCGTCGGCCACGCGCGCCAGCCCGCGGTGAAACAACGGATTGTAGGCGCTAAAAAGAAGAATGGGAACGCCGGTCTGGCGTCGAACCTGTCTGACCAGTCCGACGATTCGGGCCACACTGGCTCCGGCTTCCAGAGCGGCGGCCGAAGCGCGCTGAATGGTCGGCCCGTCGGCAATCGGATCGGAGAACGGAATGCCCAACTCGATGAGATCGGCACCGTTTTCAGCCAGCAGGGTAATGATCCGCTCCGTGCGGGGCAGGTCGGGAAATCCCGCTGTGATAAAGGGAATGAAGGCCTTTTGGCCGGTCTTTGCTTTTTCGGCAAACATTGCTTCGATTCGATTCATTCCGCTGAGTTCCACCTTTCGAGATTGGTAGCATAGGGCGCATGCGTCTTGGCGGCAGAGCAAATGGTTTTTGGACTCTTTCGTCCAGACACCTATCCAAGATGCGAAGATCTTTTCTAACTTCCGACCTCTTGCTCTCGTCGCTTTGGTTGTAACCAAAGGTCACGCTAGCCGACCCTTTGGAGTGCGGCAGCCATGCTGCCGCTTTTCCAATCGTCCATTGTGAAAAGAAACGTTCGTTTTCCCGGAAAGGGCCCCGTTTGGCTGCTTTGAATTCGCCGTAAAGCAAAGCGGCAGCATGGCTGCCGCATTCCAAAGGGGGATGACAGAAATGATGTTTTTCATTTTGCCGTCCCCCCGAACGATTTGCTTCCGTTTAAAGACACGGCTTGGCATTCCGGACAAGCCATTACCGAACCTGTGTTAGCAAACCGATCTGGTTGTGCACTCTTTCAGCCATCAAGCAAAACACTTTTCGACAGAACCAATATCCTCACATCTTGCCCAAGTGCTCCTTGAGCACATAGACATCCTTGTCGCCGCGGCCGGAGAGGCAGACGATGACAATGGCGCCGTCGGGCAGTTCGTCGCGCAGGTGAAGAACCAGATGTGCGACCGCATGGGCCGATTCGAGCGCCGGAATGATGCCTTCGAGTTCACACAGGACCTTGACGCCTTCGAGCGCCTCGGCGTCGGTCACGGCCGCATAGCGCGCGCGCCCGCTGGCGGCATAAAAACAATGTTCGGGGCCGACGCCCGGATAGTCCAGCCCCGCCGAGATGGAGTGCGCGATCTGAATCTGGCCGTCGTCGTTCTGGAGCACATATTCGCGCGCGCCGTGAAACACCCCGACCTGTCCGGTGGTGATGGACATCGCGTGCTTGCCGGTGTGACGGCCCAGTCCCGCCGCCTCGACCCCGACAAATTGCACGGTGCGGTCTTCGTAGAACGGGTGGAAAAGTCCCAGCGAATTGCTCCCGCCGCCGACGCACGCAAGCAGCACATCGGGCAGACGCTTTTCGATTTCCAGAATCTGCGCGCGCGCTTCAATGCCGATGACCGATTGAAAATCGCGCACGATCATTGGAAACGGGTGTGGGCCGACCACCGACCCGACAATGTAATGGGTGTCTTCGCACCGGGCCATCCAGTCGCGGAACGCCTCGTTGGTGGCGTCTTTGAGCGTGCGGCTGCCGGAATGGACGGGCACGACGCGCGCGCCGAGCAACTGCATGCGAAAGACGTTGAGCGCCTGGCGTTCCATGTCTTCCTCGCCCATGAACACTTCGCACTGAAGGCCGAGGAGCGCCGCGGCGGTGGCGGTGGCCACGCCGTGCTGGCCCGCACCGGTTTCGGCAATCACGCGCGGCTTGCCCATGCGCCGGGCCAACAGCCCCTGTCCGAGCGTGTTGTTGATCTTGTGCGCGCCGGTGTGGAGAAGGTCTTCGCGTTTGAGATAGACGCGGATGCCTCGGCCGAGCCGTTCGCTCAGGCGGCGCGCGAAATAGAGCGGCGTGGGGCGGCCCGCATAGGTGCGAAGCAGATGATCGAGTTCGGCGCGAAAGGCCGCATCGTCGCGGAAGCGGTAGTATTGCTGTTCGAGTTCCAGCAGGGCGGGCATGAGCGTTTCGGGCACATAGCGTCCGCCGAATTCGCCGAAATGCCCGTCGGCGTCGGGGCGTGCTTGCCGGGGGGCAATGGTTTGGGGTTGTTCCACGATTGTTTCACCCGATCATAAAAGGATGGGCGCGCACCAGCGGCGGCAATCAATCAACAAGACTTTTGGCATTCTGCCGGAAGATTGCAACAAGAGTCTGGAACGGCGTTACAGCCGCGGGCGGCGCAGGATACGGGCCGCTTGTGTGCGCACGTCGCTGTCGGTCAGATACAGCCATACGCTGTAGAATGCCGTTCCGGCGGCAATACGCGCGGCCAGCGACAATGCGGGATGGGGCAAAACAACCGCCCGCACGATGAAAAACATGACGCACGCGCCGATCAAATAGCGCGCGGCCTGCGGCGGCCAGAGCCGCACGGCAAGGTATCGGCGCGAAGCCATCGCCACGGCGAGTGCAAAAAAGACATAGGCAATCGTTGTGGCCGCCGCCGCTCCCACAATATGAAACCGCGGGACCAGCAGCAAGTTGACGCCAACGTTGACCGCCAGCGCCGTCAGCATCCACACGCATAGCGTGCCCGTTTTCTTGTGAATCAGAAGCCCGGCCGCATAGATGGGATAGGCGCCATACACGATGTAGCCGGCCAGCACATAGGTTACAACAGGACTGGATTCCTGATACTTTTCGGTGGCCAAAAGCAAAATTAAATCGGACTTGATGGCGGCCACGCCGAAAATGCAGGGCCACGCGCCGAGCCAGAACCAGCGCAACGTGCTTTCGACAAACGTTCGCGCCGACTCCTGCTCGCCCCGGCTCCACAGGTTCATATACAGCGGCACAACAGCCAGCGTGACGGGCAGCGCAAAAATCTGCTGCACCATCGCCGCCAGATTGTAGCCCGCGGAATAGTGGCCGACCGCCCGCGGGCCGAAATATCCCAGCACAATATAGCGGTCCAAATAGAGCAGCGCAACGGCGGACAAGTGATACACTACCATCGGGAGACCATAGGCCAGAGCCTGCCGCCAGACTGTCCGGTCGAACTCCGCCGGCCGGAGCGAGAAACGCCGCGCAAGGAACCGCAAACAAAGGCCAAACACCACCAGTTCCCCAATCAGTTGCCCCAAGAAAAATGGCGCCATCGAGGCCCGCCATGCAAACACCATCGCCAGACTGGCGGCGATGGTCAGCCAGTTGCGGCCGGCGTCGAGCGTCACGGCGGGGGCGGGCCGTTCGAGCGCGCGCAGAATCGCGTAGGTCAGATCGGCCCCCAGACGCAGGCCGACAATCGGGCAGGCAAAGTAGAAGGCCCAGCGCAAATCGTGCGGCAGCGGGTAAAGTGCGGCCGCGCCGGCAACCACGCCGAACAACAGCGCCGTCGCCGCAAGGCCAAAACCCAGCATGGGCAGAACAATCGAAGCCACATAGCACGGGGCCTTGCCGCGCTTTTCGCCATCCGGCAACAGGCGGACAATCGAGTCGTTTTGTCCCAGCCGCACGGCCACGATAAAAAACAACAGCGCGCTGGAAATAAGATTGAGCGTCCCATAGTCGGCGGGATCAAACAGCCGCGTAAAGGCAACGTAGAAGATCAACCGGCTGAGAAAAAAAGCGCCCTGGCCGGCCATGTAGCCCGCAGAGTGCCGAAACAGCCGCTGCGTTGGAGTGGACATGCGAAGGGATTTCCTGCCTCGATGGGAAAAACGCCGCACCGCAGGGTCAGGGAGCGGACGGCGCGCTGAATGGCCAATGCGCCAGCACGGTATAAATGGCCCCGTCCGGATGAAGTTGACTGCGAAACAGCGTCAGGCCTGTTGCGCTGAACGATCCGCAGCTGCAGTCTTTGTGGCTCCGTACGATGTCCATCATCTCGGCGGCGCCGCGAAAGGATTTGATTCGCGCCAAAGTTAAGTGCGGATGAAACGGGCGGCTTTCGGGCTGAAAGCCCAGCGGCACAAGACGGCTGATTACCTTCTCGTAGAGCGCCGCAAAGGCCTCGCGCCCCCGGCGCACGCCCACCCACAGGACGCGCGGGCTTCGTTCGTTGGGAAAGACGCCCAAACCGGCAACCTCGACTTCGAACGGGGCCATGCGCTGAGGTAGATCACTCAAGGCGGTTTGGATTCGCTCGACCTGTTGCGGTGTTTGATTGCCCAAAAAGACCACCGTGAAATGCTGGTTTTCCATTTTAACCCAGGCGGGGTGGGCTTTGGTGAACTGAATGCCTTTGCGGAGATTGCCGGCCAGACGGGCGGCGGCATTCCGCACCGACTCGGACACTTCCACAGCCAGAAAGCAGCGGATTGCTTCATTCATAAGATGAATTTGCTCAAGGTGTTTGCAGCTGCGCCAAGCGTTGAAAATCTCAACAGGATTTACAAGATTGACAGGGGAAAAACCTTCGCCGCGGGGAATACGGAAATACGGGATGAGACCTTGCTTTTGTTGTTCCCTTTTTCCCTGTGTGCCCCGTGGTGGGTCTAAATCTTGCCCATCCTATTCATCCTGCCGAAAAAAGTCCTCTCCATCAATCCACGCACGCCGGATGTTGGGAGACAGCATTCCGGCTCAAGATTCCGGTGTGCCGTAGAAGAGCGGGTTTTCCCAAATGAAATTGCCGTGCTCGACCTCGGCCGACCAGATATGACCGACATTGGTCGAGAGGCTTTCGTCGGTCTTGGGAAACTCGCGCTTGTAGCCAAGGTCACGCAAATGACGCGCAGCCAGGCGCCGCGCCGCACGCTCGACCATGTTCAACTGGCAGTCGGGAACCTCCGACTTGATTGCCTGTTTCCACTCCTCGGGTTTGACCCCAAACGAGGCAAGGTTGTAGCGCGTATAGGCCGACTCGAATCCGATAAGTTCCTCGCGATAGACGGCCACGATCTTCTGGGCCATTTCGGGCCGGCCCATCCAATGATGGACGTGGATGGCATTGATCATGGCAAGGCAGGCCATCACCACGCACTGATACGCGGCGCGCTGGTCCATGTTCTCCCAGAGCGTGGCAAAAGATTCGAGGCTGCTGAGAGCAAAGTAGTAGGCTTGGGCAGCGACGGCGGCAATAATGATCTGCTCGTCGGTGAGTTCCGCTCCACGCAGACCGTAGAGGAGGTTTTCGGGCGCAAGGACATGAAGATTGAGATCGCCCTCGGACAGGTCGAAATTGAGAAAATGCTCGCGCCAATAGACGTAGGAATAGGCCAGAAGGAAGCGCTCGACATTTTGCCGGCGGATTTTCCGGTCGCCCGTCGGAACCATTTCGGCCAAAACGCGCAACATGCCGGGGCCGGCCTTGTCATAGTCGCCGCGAACCGTATCAAAACACGTGCGGATGGCCCGACAGAAGGCAATTTTCCAGCATTGCGGGCCGGGTTCTTCCTTTCGGCCGGAGGGCGTGCGGCGAAAATAGGGATGGTTCTCGTCCACAATGCGGGTTTCAACATTGCCGTCGAGAAAGCCTTCCCAGCGGCCCATGTTGGGGTTGGCCGGATGCCAGTCGCGCCGCGCGGTGCGTTCGAGGATTCGGACATGAACGGGTTCGTTGGGAGCGCGGCCATAGCGTTCGAGGAGTTTGCGCCGCACAAACACATCGGGCGAAATCGGCAGATAGCCCAGCTCCGTCAGCTTGATCACCTTCTGCTCGAAGTTGAGCGCCGTCTTGGGATTGTAACACAGCGCCGGCAGCTCATCGAAGTGCGACCAGCAGTATTCGATGCCCTTGCTATTGAGGTCGGAATCCGCCTTGGCGATTGTGCGGTCGAGCAGCTTTTTGACCGACGGATTGCTGTACATGACCCATTCGCTGAACGTGCGGTCGCGCAGCACCACCGAAACGAGCGTGCGGCCCTTGTCGTCGAGCGGAATGGCATTCCAAGACTTCATCAGCGCATCGCCGTTGTGTTGCACGCACTGGTCGTGGTCGAGCAGGAGGAGCAAGTGCGCCTGCGCGATTTTTTCCTCCTTGCACTTGGCCATGAACTCCTCATGCAGCAGCGTCAGCACGCGGGTGCTGTATCCGGCTTCGGGCAACCAGAACGTCCCCACAAACAAATCCTCGCCGTGCACTTTGGCCACGTATCGCTGATAGCGCATCATCAGGGGCCAGTAGAAGTTCAGTCCCATCCGGATGAGCAGCCGGACGTCGTCCTCGCGTTCGACCAGAGGCAGGATGATCTGAAACGGCACGGTGAGCGTGGGCGCGAGGACGCCGGAGCGGAACAGTTCGAGGATGCGGCCGTAGATGTTTTCGCCAATCTCGTAGTCCATCTCGATGATGCGGTGGAGCGTGTCGGCGTCGAAGTCGGCGGACATAAACGGCACCATGCCGCGCTCGCCGAGTTTGGACTGGACCAGCTGATGGATCGAGAGGGTGATCTGGGCCAGCAGGCGCTCGAGCGCGCGCAGGCTTTTGATCATCAACTCCGTCCAGTTCTTGCCACGGACGGTCTCCTTGCCGAATTGGGTGCTGACAGGGGCGAGGCGTTCGATAAAATGCGGCGGCTCGGACAGGTCGTCTATCAGGAGGTCGCAGTCTTCATCCTCGAGATTGCTCGGAAGAATTCGCTCGATGTCTATTCGGGAGCCGATATGGTAGCCGTGAAGATGAAAGATCGGATGGAGTAGGTTCATGGCAGTAGGAGACATAACCTTCGCCAGCTAGTTAGGAATGATTCTCAATTGTGAATTCTCTTTGGCCCTTTACGCAAACCCAGCTTTGGCTAATATAGCGGAAAAAGAGGGTCGCGCGTCAAGACCTTTTCGCGTCCACGGGCAGAAGGGCAGGCTGCGATCGCTCGTACAGAGCATGGCGCAAAGGCACGGATACAACAAAAAGAAACATTCATGATTCTGCCAAGCGGTCGTGTGCGTTAGTGCAGAAGGTCAGATTCTTCTGAGACGAACTGAAATCCAAGGAAGACTTTGTGTTTTGGCGCCTTGGCATGCGGCAAGGCCTTGAAAAATCAGGAGGCAGGAACGGGACAAAGAAATTCGTTGAAACCGGCGGGCTGTGCGATTCATCTTGGCTTTGCATTGCGGCCCGCCAAGAGCGGGGAACGGGTCTGATTCCATTCGGCGCGAGTGTCCGGGAGGCTGCCATGCACCGAATCCTTGTGGTTGATGATGAAAAGAACATCCGGATTTTGTTTAGGGACGAGCTCGAAGAGGCCGGCTATATTGTTGAGCTGGCCGAGTCGGGCGCCGAAGCGTTGCAAAAAATCGCCGCCTCGCCTCCCGACCTTGTCATCCTCGACATCCGCATGGCCGACATGACGGGCATCGAGGTGTTGCATGCCATTCGGGAAAAGCACCCCGACCTGCCCGTGATCATGTGCACGGCCGTGCGCGGATTGAAGGACGACTTTACGATCTGGGACGCCGAGGTGTTTGCGTATCTGACCAAACCGGTGGACCTCGACGACCTGAAGGAAAAAGTGCGCCTTGCTCTGCACGAAGATGCCTCGGCATAGAACACCGCAACGGAAGGAACACGACACGACCGCAATTTATCAATTCAAAAAAAAACAAAACTTCGGCCAAAGGTTTTCGAAATCGCCCTGCACAAAAATGCAACGTAACGTGGACGTCACAGTCCAACTCTCAATCCAAGATTCAAAAATGCAAAATTCTCCGAGCGCAAATTTCACATCGAAATCGTAAGAATCTTCCGTTGAACACCACCCCTGCCAGTCCCCTTCGCTATGTAATTTATTTTGTCACGTCGCGCTGCAATTCGCGCTGCCAGACCTGCTTTTATTGGAAGGAGATGGACGGAGCAGGGCCCGATCTGTCGCTGCAGGAAGTTGAAGCGGTTGCGGCAAAAATCGGCCCGCTTGAAACGCTTCTTCTGTCCGGCGGCGAACCGACGCTGCGCAACGACCTGCCGGAAGTTGTTGCGGCATTTTTTCTCAGCAACCGCCTGCGCAACGTCGGCCTGCCGACCAACGGTCTTCTACCCGAGCGCGCGCGGCTTTTCACCCGGCGCATCCTCGAACTGTGTCCGGGAATGGCGCTCGATGTGAACGTGTCGCTCGACGGCGTGGGAGCCAAACATGACGCCATACGCGGGGTGCCCGGCGCCTTCGAGAAAGCCTGCGAGACGGTTCGCATGGTGGCGGAATTGCGCCAACAATGCGACCGGCTCCGCGTCAATGTCTCGACCGTGGTGTTCGATGCCAACTGGCGGCATCTGCCTGAATTGCTCGACTATGTGCGGGAGCATCTGGACGTGAACGGCCACTACGTCGAGCTGCTTCGCGGCGCCCCACGTGACAGCCGTCTGGCGCTTCCGCCGTATCGCGCGCTGCGGCGAATCAACCGGCTCGTGCTGCGCAACCATTTGCTTTATCATGGCGACGCGGAAAAGCGCCGCTGGCCGCACGAAACCCCCTACTTGCGTGAGTTGCACCGCTGGCAGGAACGCGTGCTTCGCGGGGGGCGGTGGCCGGCGTCCTGTCCGGCGGGGCGCGAGGTGGCGGTGATCGAGTCGGACGGACGCGTTCGGGCCTGCGAGTTGCGCGGCGTCGTGGGCGACCTGCGGCAAAGCGCTTACGACCTGCACGCCGTGTTGCAGTCGCCCGAGGCTGCGGCCGAGCGCCAGACCATTGTCGGCACGCGGTGCAGTTGCACGCATTGTGTATTCCTCTACGAGGCCTTTGCCGTTCACGGCATTCCGAACGAGCGGCGGCGGCGCTGGCTGGAGCGCTGGCTGCGGCTGCGGGGGCGGCTCTACAGGATTTTCCGATGAGCACGGCGGTGGATCGCGAGTTGACGGTGATTATTCCGACATTGAACCGCGCGGAGCAGCTGGCGTGCTGTCTTCTGGCGCTGAAGCAGCAAACGCTTGCACCGGAGCGCTTTGATGTAGTAATTGTGGACAATGGCAGCAGCCCGTCGCAGCTGGCGGACGTGCAGCGGGCGGCGGCGACGGCGCCGTTTCGCACAACGGTGCTGATCGAGCCAAAGCGGGGACCGGCGGCCGCACGCAACCGCGGGATTGAGGCGGCGCGCGGGGCGCGAATTTTGTTTCTTGGCGACGATATTGTCGCTTCGCGGCCGCTTCTGGCCGAACATCTGGCGGCGGCCAAGGGCCGTGAGGACTGCGCGATTCTGGGCTTTACCGACTGGGCGCCCGACCTGCCCGTCACGCCGTTCATGCGCTATCTGGCACCCGACCGAGGCCCCCAATTCCGCTATGCCACAATCCGCGATCCGAACCATTGCGGCTATCAGTTCTTTTATACATCGAACATTTCGCTGGCGCGGCATTGGCTGGACCTCGAACGGTTTGACGAGGAGTATCCGTATGCCGTGCTCGAAGACGCCGACTTGGGCTATCGGCTGGAGAAGCGCGGGCTGCGGATTGTGTTCCACCGGCCGGCGCTGGCCTGGCACGACCATGTTATCCGGTTCTGGGAATTTGTCGTGCGGATGGAGCGTCTGGGCGAAAGCATGGTTCGGTTTGCGCAGAAGTATCCGGAGCTGCGCGCTGACGAAGGCCTGATCCCGTGCGAGGCGCACCGGACGCGGCTGGGGCGGAGACGGCGCCTGCACAATGCACTGTTGACACGGATGATTGCGGCGGCGGATCTCGCGGGCATTGCATTGCCGCAGCGATGGTACGAGCGCGTGTTGGAGTATCGGTTTGTGGAATCGTATTTTTCGGCTTTGGATCGCCGGCCATAATTCTGGATGGGATGAAGCGCATGAAAATCCTCAATGTCGTCGGTGCGCGGCCGAATTTCGTCAAGATTGCCCCGATTGTCGCGGCGATGAAGACATCGCGGCGCCTGCGCTCGTGGCTTGTTCACACAGGCCAACACTACGACCACAACATGTCGAAGCTGTTTTTCGATGAGATGGGCCTGCCGCGGCCCGATGTCAACCTCGAGGTTGGCAGCAGCTCGCACGCCCAACAAACCGCGGCCATCATGACGCGGTTCGAGCCCGTGGTCGAGCGCCTGCGGCCCGACGCCGTCCTTGTGGTCGGCGATGTCAACTCGACGATTGCCTGTGCGTTGGTGGCGGTCAAACTGGGCGTCCGGGTAGTCCATGTCGAGGCGGGCCTGCGCAGCCGCGACCGCACGATGCCCGAAGAAATCAATCGCCTGCTGACCGACCAGATTAGCGACCTTCTGTTCGTTACCTGCAAGGACGCGATTGACAATCTTGTGGCAGAGGGCATTGACCGGCGGAAGATCCACTTTGTCGGCAATGTGATGATAGACTCGCTGAAACGGTTCCGCCCTCTCGCCGAAAAGTCGGACGTGGTCGGACGGCTCGGGCTGGTGCCGCACGGCTATGCCCTGCTGACGCTTCACCGCCCCAGCAATGTGGACCGTCCGGGCGACTTGCGCCATTTTCTTGGAACACTCCGCGAAGTGGCAGAGCGCCTACCGGTGGTTTTTCCCCTTCATCCACGAACGCGCGCGAGAATCGAGGCCTCGCCCGGCCTCCGCCGCGCCGCCCGCCATCCAAACATTCTCCTAATCGAGCCGCTGGGTTACCTCGACTTTATGAAACTGATGATGGATGCACGGTTGGTTCTGACCGACAGCGGCGGCATTCAGGAGGAAACGACTGTCTTGCGCGTTCCATGCCTGACCCTTCGCGAAAACACCGAACGGCCGATCACCGTGGCCGAGGGGACGAGCGAGCTGGTGGGACGCGATCGCGCGAAAATCCTCGCCGGCGTCGAGCGCATTCTCGCGGGCAAATGGAAAGCCGGCAGGATTCCAAAATACTGGGACGGCCGCGCCGCCCAGCGCATTGTCCGCGTCCTCGAGCACGTGGCAAAAGCAAAAAGCTGGTAAGGCTCTTGCAGAACTTGGCCGCGCTCACTCCAAAGGGTTGGACATCCAACAAACGGAGGTTTGCGCCACGAGCCTTTTGGCCGGTATTTTTCCCGCCCCGTTTTTGATACGTTCACATATCGCAGATTGTGGAGGGCGGCCGCATGGGATTGTTGGGCAGGTCCTTCACCGCACGCTCGGCGGCGGCATAGGCAATGTCGTCATTGAATCCCCTGCGGCGAAGCGAATCGCAAATGCGCCGAACGGCGTCGGCGGTTTCGCCGGCGTGGGCGAACTTTTGTGCCAGTTTCCGTGCCAGCACATCGGCCGCGCGCTGCTCCTGATCCGAACCCAACTCCTGCCTCACAATCTCTTCGGCCAGCGACGGCTCGACGCCATGCGCAATCAGCTCATGAACCAGCCGCAAGGGTCCGACCCCGCCGACTTTTCGCTTCGTGCGCACATACCGCAAGGCGAACCGGTGATCGTCAAGCAACCCATTTGCGAGGGCGTCGGATAAAGCTGTGTTTATTGCCCTCTCGCTGAAACCAGCTTTTTCCAGATAGAGCCGCGCATTGGCGACCGACTTGACGCGCAGGGCCAGATACTGCGCCAGACGCTGGCGGGCGCGTAGCGTTTCATCCTCGGCACGCAGGGTCTCAATCTCTTCCGCGCGCAGTTCATCGCCGGACTTCAAATGTCGTCCAACGGCGGCTTCCGGGGCCACCTCGATGGACTCGCCGCTGCTCAGCTCCACACAAACGCGGTGCCGACCGCGCTTGCGGATTACCCGAAGTTTGACGATTCGCTCCGACATTCATCGCGCCTCGTTGCCTGTGAATGTTGCCGAATTGGCGGTTCATCAGCATAAAGAAGGGTGTGTGCCCCAAACAAAGATCGCCCCGCGATTTTCAATCGCGAGGCGACCGGTTGATCTGCCTGCATCAAACGTTCGCGTGTTTTATTTGGCCGGAATCCACAGTTGTTGACCCGGCATTAAGGTGGTGTCGCTGCGCAGGAAAGTGTTCGCGCGCAAAATCGCTTCGACCGTTACACCCCGTTTGCGGGCGATGCTCTGCAAGGTATCGCCTTCGACGACAATGTAATAGCCGGCGGTGGTTTTGGGCGTTACGGCCTGACCCGCCCGTCCGGTGCCGGTTGCCTTGGCGGCGGAGGACGGTGCTTTTGCCGCTGTTTTGACGGGGGAAGTCGGTGCGGCGGGTGCGCCGGTTTTCAAGGCGATGGGAGTGGCTTTGGGCGCGGGCACCGGAGCCGCCGCTTTGGTCGGGGCAGCCGGCGCAGGTGCAGCGGGGGTCGCCGCGACTTTTGTCGGAGCCGCCGGCACTGCCGCCGCCCCTTTGCCCAAGGCCTTGATTGCGCCTTCCAGCGCGGCTAACCGTCCCTCAATCGCACTCACGCGCTGATCAATTTGATTGACCCGGTTGGCCAAGGCAATCGGGGTCGAGGCCGATAGCGCGTCGGCCCGCAGAGCCTTCATGCTGCTTTTCAGGGCGGTCAGTTCATCGTTGAGTTCCTGCATTCGCGTCGGAAGGTCTTTGGTTTTGGCCAGCGCATTGTCTATCTGCGTAAACTTGTCGGCAATAAACGGGTCCTTGCGGACGTCCGGCCCGCAGCCAATCAAGGCCGCCATGACCACCCCGGCCCACACCCAGTGAATTAGAGTGCTCATCCCTTTACCCATGTTCGTTTGCTCCTTTCTGCAATTTACCAACAAGAACCGGCATCAATGGTCAGAATGAACTCCCGCTTCAACCACCACAAATCAAGGAAGGAATATCTGCGCTTCAAATGCCGCATTTGTCAAACACTTTTACGTTGCGGCAAACCGCTCTCCGGCCGCACCCGATCATCCCGCAAAGGCGGTTTGTTCGATCTGATCAAATCGCACCGAGACAATGCGCGAAACTCCCGGCTCTTCCATCGTCACCCCATATAGAGTATCGGCCAGCGCCATGGTTTGTTTGTTGTGGGTGATGATGATGAACTGGACGTTCTTGCTGAACTCCGAGACCATGTCTTTGAAGCGCTCGATATTTGCATCGTCCAAGGGCGCATCAATCTCATCGAGCACGCAGAACGGGCTGGGCCGGTGGAGGAAGATGCCGAAAAGCAGGGCGATGGCGGTCATGGCCTTTTCGCCGCCCGAAAGCAACGTGATACTTTGCGGCTGCTTGCCGGGCGGTTGGGCCACAATCTCGACGCCGGAATTCAGAACGTCGTCCGGTTCGGTCAGGATCAAATCGGCCCGCCCGCCGCCAAACAGCCGCCGGAACGTCTCGTGGAATTTCTCGCGGATACTGGCCATGCCCTCGTTGAACCTTTCGGTGCTGGTTTCATCTATGGTCTGGATGGTCTTGCGAAGCGACGTTCGCGCCTCTTCGAGATCCAGCCGCTGGCGTTCGAGAAAATCGAACCGCTCGGACAACTGGCGGTGTTCCTCGATGGCGATCACATTGACTTCGCCCATGGACTCGATCCGGCCGCGCAGGTCGGCGATCTCGGCCACGATTTGCTCGCGGGGCTTGTCCACGCGGCTGGTCTCTTCGGCCAGTTGGGCGATCGGTGCGTGGAATTTCTCCTGCGCCTGCTCGTTGAGGTTCTGGATTTGCACCTCGCACTGCGCCCGGCGCCGGTCTATTTCGTGCAGATCATTCTGCTGCTCATTGCGCTGGCGCTGGAGCGCATGAACCTCATGCTGTAACTGCTGCACCGCGTCGTGGGCCGCCTCGCGCGCGGCCAACTGGCCGGCGATCTGGCGGTCGAGCTCCGCCAGCGCGGCGGTCAATTCCTCGTGGCGCTGGCGGCTGTCGTCCAATTCGGCGACGGCGTGATCGAGCGTCTGGGCAAGCGATTCCAGCTGCTGTTGATGCTGAAGAATTTGCCCGTCGCTTCGCCGCAGTTCATTGTCCATCTCCGCCAGACGCTGGCGGGCGGCCTCATGGCGCTCACGCGCAGCGGACACCTGCGCCAGCATCTGCGCCAGTGATTCCTGCAGGAGCGCGACCTGGCGGTCGTGGCTTTCGCGGGCCTGCTCGCTTTGCGCCAGCTGCGAGGCCAGCTCGGCGTTGCGTGCATCGCTTGCGTCCAGCGCCTGCCGATGCTCTTCGACTGCCCGCTCATATTCGGCGATCTTCTGCTGAAGCCGCTCGATTTCCCGCTGGGCCAGTTCCAGCGCGCGGAGGGCCTCGGTGCGATCCTCGGCGGCGCGCTCAATGTCGCGGTCCATGGCCGCCAGCTCTGTGCGCGCTTGGGCGAGACGGCCCTGAACCGATTCGCGCTCCGCGGCGGCCGCTTCGAGGGCCGAGGTCTGTCCGGCAATTTGCGCTTCGATCTGTTGGAGCCGTTCGTCGCAAAGGGCTATCTGCCCGCCCAGTTCGCGGATTTCGCGCTCGCGACCGAGGAGGCCCGTTGCCCGCACATGGCCGCCGCTGATCGAGCCGTCGGCCGCCAGCACTGTTCCGTCGCGCGCGACAAAACGAACGGCATAGCCCTCGTCGCGCAGCGTGCGGGCCGTTTCGAGGGTTTCGACAATGGCCGTCTGCCCGAGGATCGCTTCGACCGCGCGGACCAGACGCTCCTCGCAGCGGACCAGATCGGCCGCGATTCCCACCACACCCTCACGGGTGACGAGAGCCGTCAGCAGGGGATCGCGAGGCGGCGGGGCGATGCGGTCAAGGGGAAGGAAGGTGGCCCGGCCCAGCTGGCCTTGTCGCAGAAGTTCGATGCCGGCCAGTGCAGTCTCCTCGGTTTCGACAAGAATGTCCTGCAAGTGGCCGGCCAGTGCAGTCTCGATGGCGAGGTCGTCTTCGGGGCGGGATTCGATGCAGTTGGGAAGGATGCCGACCACGCCGGCGAGGTCGCCGCGTCCGGCGGCATTCATGAGTTCGCGCACGCCGCGCACATAGCCTTCATAGTTGTCCTGAAGGGAGCGAAGCGCTTGGCGGCGCGAGTCGGCATCGCTGCGGGCGCGGGCTGTCGCTGCTTTTTCCTGTTCGAGCGCGCGCAGTTGCTCGGCGTGGTCGCGCCGCACTGCTTCCAGCCGCTCGATTTCGCTCTGCAGGTGCGCGATCCGTTCGGCCAAGGCAGCCCGGTGGGTTTGGAGCGCGGCCAGCCGCTCGTCAAGAGCAAGACGGCGGGCGGCGATTTGCTCCCGCTGCCCTTGGGCTTGGGCGAGGTTTTCGAGGGCTTGTTGTTTCATCAGGCCCGCAATGCGGTGCTCGTTTTCATGGCGGGTTTTTTCTTCGACGGCCCGACGGGTTTGTTCCCGCAATGCAGCGAGACGCTCGCGTGCATCGGACTGTGTCTTGAGAAGTTCCTCAAATTGCTCGCGCCGGGTCTGATATTCCGCATCCAGCCGGTTCAGTTCCGCGGCGACTTCAGCGATTTGGCCGGCCAGACGGGCGCGGCGCTCGATTAACTCCTCGCGGCTCTGGCGCAGCGAGGCGATTTGCGCTTCGTCGCGCCGCATTTGCGCCTCGGTTGTTTCGATCCGCTCGCGCAGAACAGCCCGATGGCTTTGCACCCGCTCAAGTTCGGCCGAGGTTTCCGACCGGCGCGACCGAGCGGACTGAATGTCGCGGTCAAGAGCGTCCATCTCGACCTGCTTGTCCAACAGGGCCTGCTCCAGTTGGGCTATCTGCGCAATCCAGCCCTGCACGACGGCGTTGAGCGAGTCGAACTGGTCGTCCACGCGCTGTTTTTCCGCCAGCAATTCGCGATAGCTGAGCAGCAGCAAGTTGCGTTCGAGTTGGCGGACTTCGGCCACCAGTTGTTTGTAGCGCTCGGCACGGTTGGCCTGAATCTTCAGCGAACGGAGGCGCGTCTTCAGCTCCGACAGAATGTCATTCAACCGCACCAGATCAGCTTCGGCGCGCTCGAGTTTGCGCAACGCCTCTTCGCGCCGCGTGCGGTATTTGGAAATCCCCACCGCTTCGTCGAACAGAAACCGCCGCTCATTGGGCCGCGCGTTGATGATGAAATCCACCTGTCCCTGCTCCATGATCGAATAGGAGTCCGTTCCGACTCCCGTGTCCATAAACAGGTCGGTGATTTCGCGCAGCCGGCAGGGGGTTCGGTTGAGATAGTATTCGCTTTCGTATTCCTCGGCGCCGACTTTGTAAAGTTTGCGGGCCACCTGAATTTCCGTAAAGTCAATCGGCAGCCGCCGGTCCTCGTTGTTGATCACCAGCGTCACTGAGGCCATGGATTGGGCTTTGACCGATGTGCTGCCCGAGAAAATCACGTCGCCCATGCGCTGGCCGCGAAGCGACCGCGCCCGCTGTTCACCCAGCGCCCAGCGCACGGCGTCGAAAACGTTGCTCTTGCCGCAACCGTTGGGACCCACGATGACCGTGATTCCCGGCAGAAACTCCAACACTGTCTTGGTGGCGAAAGACTTGAAGCCCACCATTTCGAGTCGTTTGAAAAACATGCGATCTCTCCTGCTTCCACTACAGGTGTCACTATCGTAACTGAGGGAACCGGCGAGCGGCTAAACACGCCGGTGCGGGCTACACTGCAGCTGCTCCCGCGGGATTTGTTACGTTTGGGAAGAACGAGCCACCAAACCGAATGACCACCTCCGTAGGTCTAAAGTTTGTTGCCGGCAAATGTTTTGTGCCAGCCGGGTTCAATTTGCTATACAGCAATCCGCCATCACCTAACAGTTCGTGGGAGGCTCGCCAAAAGGCATTTCAAATTTTTTTGCGCAAAAGAATATAGAAAAAGCAAACTGACATTTCCTGCGCCGTTATAACGCGCCAATTCTCAATCCAAAACCCCGATTCTAAAATCCAAAACGCTACAAACAATCGAATCTTGCAATTCCGGCCGAGGAGCAACCGATAGATACTGTATATTGCTTTTTCACCGGAACGCTATACAATATGTAGCGTCCTAGTTTTCCACATGCAATAGGAATTTTCAGTTTTTTCTTTACTTTGACGCCCAAAGATTCTCTAATATTTCTTGGATGTTATTCTTATTGATCGTTGATTTATAAGGAATTAAAATGTTTTCTGCCCTTATTGAGGCTCGAAGAAACCGATCAGCTTTCGTTCTGTTTTGCACAGCACTGGCTTTCGGCGCCGGTTTTTATGCCCGGCTTTCCGTTGCGCAGTGGGCCGCTTCCGTTGAATCGGAGATGATTGTTCTTGCCGTGCCTCAGCGGTCTGTTCCGCCGAATTCTTCCTCCTTGATTGAATCCCTGACGCACAGCGATGGCGTGCAACAGGCCCGATGGGTGGAGGCCAACGAACTGGCTCAGCATCTGGCCGACGCGATGGAAGCGGCGGGAACGACAGCTCCCGTCGCCGCTGCCTTGAGCGGATTGGGCTCTATAGTGGAAATTCAGTTGCGCCGGCCCGTTCGCTCGCCGCAATTGTTCGCCGGAACCATCGAGACCCTCCGAGGCCATGCCGGTCTTGCGCAGCTGTTTTACGACAGGAGCGGCGTGGAACGCGCCATAGACACCTATCAATCCCTCTGCCGTTTGCTTCTCGGTTATCTTGGCATAGCGGCGCTGGGTGCTTTTATGGCCGGCGTGCGCACCACATGGCAACGGCCGCGCGGTGTGTTCGCGCCGGTTCAGGTGATTGGTTCAGAGGTCGCCGTCCAGCCTCGGCTGGCGGAAAACCTTGCCCCTGCCGGCTGGCGCGCCCTCGGCGAGAGCGTGGCCGCAGTGCTGGCAGCATGGGCGTGCTTGTTCGTACTGTGGGTTTTGTGGCCAATCCCGGCCTCGCCGCCACTGACGGTGGCCCAGCATGCCGTCGCAGCGTGTGCAACCGTTCTGGGCGGTTTTGGCGCGTATTGGCTCGGTGCGGCGCTTGGATGGTATCTGGCGTAGGCCCGCCGTGGGCGGCGGAGTTGAGGTGTGCGGCGTGAGACCATGCGGGAATAAGCGCAACGACTGGCGGGGGCGTGCTTGCATCGCGATCGCGATTCTGCTGCTCGCTGCTCATTTGGAAGCGGGCACGGTACGGGCGGCGTCAGCTCCGCCTTCCGAGTTGCAGAAACGCCGCGAGCGTCTTGCCGACGTGAAGCGCCAGATTGCCGCCGTGCAGAAACAAATCTCTTCGCTGAACGAGCGGGAAAAGGACGTGCAGGAAAGTATCGCCGCGCGGAAAAAAATCCTCGCCCAACCGCGCCGGACCCCCGACGAAGCACTTGGCGGATATGATACGCTCGCCGCGCAAATCGCCGCCACGTCGGCCGCCATCGAAGTGCAACAAGCCCGCCGGGTGGGGCTCGAAGCCCAACTGCCCGCCCTTCACGCATTTGTCGCAACACAGCATCTTGTTTATCAAACGCGGCTTCGCCGCAAACCACCAGTCGAAGCCCTTGCCCTCCATCTGGTCGCGCTTCATCTGGAATCGCTTACCAGCGAGGCGGCGACCCTTGACGAATCCATCCGCCGTATCCGCGGATCGCAAATGCTCGCCGCCATGGCGTTGGAGGAAATCCGCAAGGCTGGCGGGATTTCAAAAGCCACAATCGAAAAAATGGGCACGGAAATTCAGCAATTGGAAAAGGAACTTGAAAAAGTCCAAGTCGAGCGGAAAACGGCGCAGTCGCGCCTGACTCTGTTGGAAAAGCTGCGAAAATCTACGGAATCGGAGATAGCCTCACTGGAAACCGCAGGGCGAAAGCCGCCTTCTACGCCGGCGAAACCATCAACCGCACGCGCACCGACGCCCAAGCCTAAGCCGCGTGTCCCGACCGCGCCCCCCGCTGCCCAGCCGCGCGCTTCCACGCCGCCCGGCCTTCGCGAGGGTTCCGGCCTCGATCTGCTGGTTGCCGAAGGCACCGAAATCCACGCCCTCGAAGCCGGCAAGGTGCTCCATGCGGGCCGGTTCATGGGCTACGGCAATCTGGTCATCCTCGAACATGCCGACGGCGTTCTGACGCTCTACGGATTTCTCAGCGAGGTGCGGGTGGCCGCCAATACGTCGGTGGCGCGCGGCGAGGTGATCGGCCGGTCCGGGTTCATCGAGGACAAAGACCGCGCCGGTCTGCGATTCGAAATGCGCCAGTCGCGCTCCGGCCGAGAAGTTCTGATTGATCCGCGCAGCTATCTCCCCCCCACGGTTGACTTTCAGCGCCGCCTGCTTCGTGGAACAGATTAGCCGCAGTCGGACGCACACCGCACAAGTCTTCAGCATGCAAGTCGTTCAAACTTCACGGCCTCGTGTAAAAGTTGACGGTCCAATGGCGACCAGACTTTTGCACATGGTTCCTGAGTTTGCCGTGTGGTGTACTGACTTCAGGGAAAATTTCGGCTCGTGCATAAAGCGAAACAACCAGAACAACCAGCCCGCATCCCGTTCGCTGAAGCGGGAACTGCGAACGCCAAACTGAAGTTTGGAGTACGCGGGATTTTTAAAAAAATCTCACGCAAAGACCCAAAGCCTGCAAAAAGCCTCATCCTTGACCAAGTCAGCGGGGCCGCCTTTTATGACCGCATTGTTCGACTGTTTCCAAGTCAATCGGTGCAAGATGAAATGTTTGCTGCTGGGCGACTTTGTATGAGACCGTTTCTTGAAAGAATGGGGGAAGTTCTTGCGAAACAAATTCGACTTGAAAAACCTTTAGATTTTGGGGCGAAGTTGACTGATTAGAAGGCGGGGGTCAAAGGATTCAATCCTAACTACAAGGAGAATACAACCATGTCTGAATCGCGCAAGACCAACCGGCGGGACTTTCTCCGCACCACTGGGACTTCGGCGGCCGCTGCCGCAGCCGTAACGTATCTGTCCGGCCACTCCCGGCCGGCGGCGGCACGCGTGCTGGGCGCCAACGACCGCGTCAACCTTGGCGTCATCGGCTGCGGCTGGCGCGGCGGCCAGCACATCAAGGAATTGCTTCGCCGTCAGAAGGAAAAAGGCGATGTCCAGCTGGTCGCCGTTTCCGATCTCTATGTCCGCCGTTTGAAAGAGGCCGAAGAGATGACGGGGGCCAAAGGCTATCGCGACTACAACGAGTTGCTTGCCCGGCCCGACATTGACGGCATTATCACGCCGACCCCCTGGCACTGGCACGCCAAGATCAGTCTCGATGCGATGGAAGCGGGCAAGGATGTCTATGTCGAAACACCGATGACGATCAACATTGACGATGCGAAAAAGGTCTATGAAACCCAGCAGCGCACCAAGCGCATTCTCGAAGTCGGCAACCAGATGGCCTGCTGGGACGAGTATCACCGCGCGCGCGAGGTCGTCAAGTCGGGCGTCCTCGGCAAGCTCGTGGTCATGATGGCCGGCTGGTGCCGCAATTCCTCCGAGGGGCAGTGGAATTACGTCGCCCCGCATCCCGATGCCATCACCCCGGACGCCAACGCGGAGACCACCAACTGGCCGGTGTGGCAGGGATGGAAATTCAATCTGGCGCCGGAGCGTCCGTTCGACCCCGAACGGTTTTTCCGCTTCCGCAAGTTCCGCGACTACGGCGGCGGATCGGCCTCCGACCTGCTTTGCCACACGCTGGGGGCAATGCTGGTGGCCACGGGGCACGAATTCCCGATCAAGGTCTGTTCCTCGGGCGGACAATATGTAGAGTTTGACCGCGACATTTACGACACCTACATCACGACCATCGAGTATCCGAGCCAGTACACAACCATTCTGGACGGCACGATGGTCAGCGAGTATTCGTGGCCGGAGGTGATTCGGGGCCACGAGGCGGTGTTGCTGATTGACCGCACGGGCGTCACCGTCGCGCCGGAGGCGCCGTTCGTAAAAGGCTTCGAGGAGCGCTGTGCCAAAGCAGGATTGAAAGGCGAATGGGCGGAGGTGGACCTGCCGCGCTGGGGCGGGCAGCGGCGCGTCAAGGCGCTGCGGATTCCGGAGCAGAAAGACCCCTCGCGCTTTACGGAGAACTTCCTGCACGACGACTTTATCAAGTGCATTCGCACGCGCGAAAAACCGCTCGAAGGCGCGTGGGAAGGCTACATGATCACGGTCGCCGTGGAAATGGGTGTAACCTCCTATTACGAAAACCGGACGATGCACTTCGACCCGGAGAAGCGCGTGCTGGTGGATTACGCACCGCGAAAGAACCAGAAAAAGTTCTAACGCGCGGAAAGTTGTGTTCGCTTGTAGGGCGGTTTGTCCGCCCCGTTCGCACTCAGCACGTATAGACGTTCTTCCGATGGAGGAGAACAAGGCCCGGCGCGCGCCGCGGAAATTCCGGCAGAACGGTGTCGGAAAATTGGTTGCCGGACATGTGCGAACTTTTCATTTCCGCCGGGGCGTTGATGTAGGATCGTTCGCCTTGCATGCGCGATGCGGAACGCCTCAGCCGCGGCCCCGGCCTTTTGGTGGAGAAACCACGATGGGCAGCGCCTCGTGGTTCTCGTGTCGGTGCATCGGTTCATGCTTGCTCGTATGCATGTTGCGCCACGCAAAATCCTGCGGGGCTGTCAACAACACCAAACTCATATCCGCAGGCATCCGCATCGGAGGTAAAAAACATGCGCGGCAGTACACTCGTGTGTATCGGTCTATTTCTTGCAGTGACTTTTCACATCCCTGCCGGCGCCGCGGAGGTGTCATCGCTGCGGGCCGGAGTGGCCAAGACAGACATCACGCCTCGCGGCGGGGGTGTGTATCTCGGCGGCTATGATTCGAGAACTTCCCCAGCCGTCGGCGTCCACGATCCGCTGTTTGCGCGTGCCTTGGTGCTCGATTGCGACGGCAGGCGCATGGCCATTGTGTCGCTCGACCTGATCTGGTTTCCGTCCGAGCGCGTAGCCCGTGAAGCCCAAGAAAAATATGCCGTCGGCTTGGTGCTCACGGCGGCCAGCCACAGCCACGCGACACCCGACCTGCTCTATTCGCAGCATCTTTGGAAGCCCGACAGGTTCCAAGAGGTTTTCCGCGAAATCGAGGACAAGATTCTGGCGGCCATCGGGCAAGCCAGCGCTGGTTTGTTTCGTGCGCGGCTCTCGACGGCTCGTGGCGACATCACGCTCGGCTACAATCGGCTGGTCATGCAGCCCGACGGGCGCCGTAAGCCGCTCTTTCGCAATCCCGAACGCATCCCCTACGGGCCGGTGGATCCGACGGTCGGCATTATTCGAGTCGAGGACGCCGATGCGGGAACCACGCGCGCCGTGTTGGTCAATTATGCCTGTCATCCCGTGTGTCTCGGGCCGCGCAACCTCGAAATGAGCGCCGACTACGTCGGGCCGATGGCCGACAAAGTCGAGAAGGGAATAAAGCCGCAAGCCTTCTGCCTGTTCATGCAAGGCGCGGGCAGCAACATCAACCCGCTGTTTGTTGGCACCGGCGCAAAGGACGAGACCAACGAGGACTGCTTCCGGCGCGCCAAAGTCATGGGCGAACTTCTGGCCGACGAAGTGCTTCGCGCCCTCACTCATGCGCGGCCCGTTGGTGGTCCGGATGAACTCCAATGGCGCCGGCGAACCATGACGTTTGCCAACCGCTGGAAGGAACCCGGTTCGGAGTACTACATGCCCGCCGGTCCGATCGAAATCGGCGCGGCCAGTGTCCTGATCAACCGCCGGATCGGCATCATGGCCATTCCGGGCGAACCGCACCTGTCGCTTCAAATGATGTTCAAACGCGACGCGCCCGTTGAGTTCCCGTTGTTCTTGGGCTACACCACGTGCGGGCATCCGAAGTGGCCGGAATACATCCCCGACATCCGCGCGGCGGCCGAAGGCGGCTATGGCGCGGCCCGGCGCACGTTCATCGAGGTCGGCGGCGGCGAGCGGCTTGTCAATCAGGCCCTGATAGATCTCTACGACATGAAGGGAATGTTTTCCGACAAGCCGGAAAAGTGAGGACTGCCGCTGAAATGCATGCGGCAGGTTTCCGTCGGTTCGCTGCCCGGCTTGAACTGCACGGTGAGGTGAACCGGCGACGGGAAACGGACGGACCTGCCGGCGGCGTTTGACAGCGTGACCGCAAAGACCATCCCGCTTTGCACCGGACGCGAAGCCGCCAGCTGGCAAATCGGTGCCTTGATTTCAGTTGGACGAAGAGAAATCGAACTCGCTGTTGTTAGACACGCGACCCTCTTGGCGAATCATACATTGTTCTCTTTGCTGCCTTGGTACCTTTGCGTGAGCTTGTGCTCGAAGGATCGCGTCACATATTAGCCGGCGCAGAACATGGCTGGCACGCAGTCCGACCGCGTCATTGCGAGGCGATGGATGCCAACACATTCGAGCTCCCATTAGTCCGGGTAAGCCCAAGTCCAAACAATCTATTGTTTCCTTACCCTTATCCGACCGGCTGTGCGGCGAGTGCCGCCTTCACGCGTTCGGGCGTCATGGGCAGTTGAAACAACCGCGCCCCGACGGCGTCGTAGATAGCGTTGGCGATCACCGCACCCATGCAGATGATGGCCGGCTCGCCACCGCCTTGAGCGGGCGGTTCGTTCGCGCCGACCAGCATTGTCTCGATCTTGGGCAACCACGAAAAACGGGGGATCACATAGGTGCCGAAATCCGTATCCAACACCCTGCCGCCCTCGAAATGGATTTCCTCGGTCAGGGCATAGCCAAGGCCCATCATAATGCAGCCTTCCATCTGAATGATCGCCCCCTGCGGATTGATCACCAAGCCCATATCCTGCGCGCACACGACACGCTTGACGCGGACGGCACCCGTTTCGCGATTGACCTCGACCTCGGCGATGTGGGCAACCCACGTCCCGGAATCCATTCCGACGGCAACGCCGAAGCCGCGGCCGCTCGGGGACTTGGCGGGTTTCCAGCCGAATTTTTCCGCCGCCGCTTTGAGCACGCGGATGATCTTCGGGTCTTCGAGGTTTTTCAGCCGGAATTCGATTGGGTCCATCCCCGCCTTTGCGGCCATGATGTCCATGTGGCATTCACGCGCGAAGGTGTTGGTATTGTTGCCCGGCGCACGCCACGCCCCGGTGGCAAACGGATGCGGTCCACCCTCGCCGCGCCACTCGCCCGTGGCCAGCGTGCGGTGATGAGGGATGGCATAAAACTGATCGGCGCCGCGCGAGCCGGCGAAATACACGTTGTAATCCCAAAGGACAATCTTGCCCGACGGCTCGAGGCCCGACTTGATCTTGACCACCGCCGCCGGTCGAAATGTGTCGTAGAAGAATTCCTCCTGTCGGCTCCATGCCACTTGCACCGGCCGGCCCGTCAGTTTCGCAAGGCGCGCTGCTTCGATTGCCTGCTGGTTGGCGCTCTTGCCGCCGAATCCGCCGCCGACAAACGGCGTCAGCACGCGCACGTTGCCCTCCGGCATCTTCAGCGCACTGGCGATTTGGCTCTTAAGCGGAAACGGCGTTTGCGTCGAGGCCCACACTGTGATCTTGTCGCCATCCATGCGCGCCAAGGCGGTGTGTGGTTCCATTGGCGCATGGGCCACGTAGCTGTTCAGATAGGTGGCCTCGACAAGGGTCTTGGCCAGTTTTTCGCCCTCGGCCAAGTTGCCGCCCTGCCGGACCGGTTTGCCCTGCCCGGCGTTTTTCACGAGATGGTCGAAAATCGTTTTGTCATTCACGCGCGGGGCGGGAACATCAAACTCGGCCTTGATGGCCTCCAAGGCTTTTTGTGCCATGTCGGGCAGCGGATGAAGGACGGCGATCATGTCGCCGTCGCGCACGACCTTTACGCCTTCGATTTTCTCGGCATCCGACGTGTCGGCGCTTTTCAATTTGGCCCCGTGCGCCGGCGGCCGCAGCAACCGCGCATAGAGCATTCCTTCTTCGCGGAGGTCGCCGGCAAACTTGGCCCGGCCGGTGACTTTTTCCAGAGCGTCGGTGCGCGTGTACGACTTGCCGATGATCTGAAACTCTGCGACACTTTTGGTTTCCGGCTTGACCTTCAGGCGCCGCTCGATGGTTTTGCCTTTGGCCAGTTGCCCGTAGGAGACTTGGTTTTTCTCCCGGCCTTTTTCATACACGACGCCGTTTCTTGTCGCCAGATTCTCAACGGGCACTTTGAGCGACTCGGACGCCAGTTCCATCAACACACGGCGCGCCTCGGCCCCGGCCGCCCGGAGCGGCGGACCGAAAAAGCGTGTGGTCATCGAACCGAAGGTTCCCATGTCCCACGGACACCGGTCGGTGTCGCCCATGACCATGTCCACCACATCCATGGTCACGTCCAGTTCATCGGCAAGCATCTGCGCCAGCGAGGTGATCGGACCCTGGCCCATCTCGATCTTGCCGGTGAAACAGGCCACGCGGCCGTCTTCGCCGATGCGCAGATAAGCGTTGAAGTCTTCGGGATAGCTGCGGCCGCCCCCGCCCCCTGCGCGCGCCGCCCAAGCCGCCGGATCGCTGAGCGTGACAATGATAATGATGCCGCCGCCGAGGCGCTGCAGGAACTCGCGCCGGTCGAATGTATCGGGCGCCGTCGGATCATGCAGGTCCGGGTTCTCGTAATCGGGCACTCTCATGGTCGGGTCTCTCCTTTCCAAGTTTTGGCCGCATCCTCGATGGCATCCAGAATGCGGGTGTGCGCGCCGCAGCGGCACAGGTTGCCGTCCATGTGCGCGATGATGTCCTCGCGCGTGGCTTTGGGGTTTTCCATCAGAAGGGCGGCGGCGCTCATGATCATTCCGGGCGTACAAAAGCCGCATTGAAACGCGTCGTGACGGGCGAACGCCTCTTGCAGCGGATGCAGTTTTCCGTCAGCGGCCAGCCCCTCGATCGTCAGGACATTTTTTCCGGCCACGTTCTTGACCGGCGTCACACACGCGCGCGTCATTTTCCGATCCACGAGCACCGTGCAGGCCCCGCATAGGCCCACCCCGCAGCCATACTTGGTTCCCGTCAGCCCCAAATCGGTGCGCAATACCCATTGCAGCATGCGGTTGCCGTCGGTGGTCAGGGTGACGGGTTTTCCGTTCAGCGTGAAGGTAATCTTGTCCATTCTGCCGCCCTCCTTTGGGTGGAAGCGGCGCAGCCGGACAATCAGCGGGCTTCCGAAAAGCCTCAGACTGCCGCGCTGCGCCATTCGGATGGATGATCGGAGTCCTTCTTCCGGCCCAAGCGATGATTGCATTCGCGTGCACCGAAACCTCCGAAATCTCACTCGGCTGGGCCCTTTATATCTCGTGCAAGTATTGGCTTGATGCGGGACCGTGTTGCAAGTGTTTTTCGCCGAAGGGAATTGCGACGGGTGCATCTCCCGAAATCGGGAGAAGATCCCGTTTGCAGCTGAATGTTGCAGGTAAGTATTGCAAGCGCTCAAGACAAGGTAGCATACTTTTCCAAGTTAGTTTTGTGGATTGATTTTTGGGAGATGCAGCGATGAAACGGAAAAACTTTCTTCAGACTCTCGGCGGTGGTGCTGCGGCCGCCGTGTTGCCCGCCGCAAAGGCCGCGCCTGCTGCCAAGCCGAAAACCGACCTGCCCAACATTGTCATCATCATGACCGACCAACAGCGGGCAGACTTTACGAAACTGGCCGGCTTCCCTCTGGACACCCAGCCGTTTCTCGATTCACTCGCGCAGCAAGGCACCCGCTTTCCCCACGCCTATACGACCGACCCGGTTTGCGCGCCGGCGCGCTGCAGCCTGTTCACCGGCCGCTTCCCCAAGGCCCATCGCGTGCGCGAAAACAACGGCATCCGCCACTGTTTCTACACGCGCGATCTCGCTGACGTGTTGCGCGACAAAGGCTATCGCCTTGCGCTATGCGGAAAAAATCATTCGCACCTGCAGGCCAAAGGCTTCGACACGTGGCGCCCCTACGGCCACTGGGACGGCGCGCCGGGCCCAAACGCTGCCGCCGTGCGCGAGAAGGAGTTCGCACGCTGGCTCCTCGAACTGGTTGACGAGATCAGCACCGAGCCGACGCCTTTCCCGCTCGAAGCACAACACCCCTACCGCATGGTCACCGACGCCATTCAGTTTGTCGAGGCCACGAAGGACCAGCCGTGGTTCTTGTGGCTGTCGTTTCCCGAACCGCACAATCCCTATCAGGTTCCCAAGCCCTATTGGGACATGTTTCCGCCGGACGCCGTGCCCGACCGCGCGGCGGGTGCGGAAGCGTTGGAAAACCGCAGTTTCAAGTGGCGTTGGCAGCGCCAGCTGCTGTTGCACTACATCCCCAACTACGAGAGCCTGTGGCGGCGCGTGCGTTCAAACTATTGCGGCATGCTGCGGCTGATAGACGACCAAGTGAAACGTTTTGTCGAGTATTTGGACAAGAGCGGCCGCATGGACAACACAGTGATTGTGTTCGTGGCGGACCACGGCGACTTTATGGGCGACTATGGGTTGCACAAAAAGGGCGTCGAACTGCCCGAGTGCCTTGTGCGCGTTCCGATGATTTGGGTCGGCGCCGGCATTCAATCGGGCCGGCCTCATCATCCGGCCTGCGTCTCGCTGGCCGATGTCATGCCCACGCTATGCGACATGCTGGGGGTGGATTTGCCCGAAGGCGTTCAGGGCCGTAGCCTCTGGCCGTTGCTGCAAGGACGTCCCCATCCCGAAGCGGAGTTTCGGAGCATGTATGCGGAAGGTGGTGTGGGGGGCTTGTTTTTCGAGGAGACGGATACGCTGGATTTTGATCATCCGGTGATCAAGCGTCCTGTGAAAAACATCTTCGACGAACTAAATTCCTATAGCCAAAGCGGGACGATCAAAATGGTTCGCATGGGCGACTGGAAACTGGTGTTTGATATGATGGGAAACGGCCAGTTGTATAATCTGAAGTCGGACCCGGCGGAACTGCGCAACCGCTTCAACGACCCGTCGCTATCCGCCGTCCAGATGCAAATGATGCAGGAATTGCTGGCATGGACCCTTCGCACCGAGGATGTATTGCCGACCAACCGCTACATTCACAAATGGGCCGAGCGCAACTGGTATGCCCCGCATCGGGTGAATCCTACATAGAGGGGCCTGTCGGAAAATATCCGTAGTGCCGACTTTGATGGGCAACTAAGGTAGGAGGGCCCCCAGTGAGGGGGAACTCGATGCATCAGAAACGAGCCGGCAAAGGGGAACTCGACAATCTCACAGCGGACGGCGAGGTCGCGCGGGTCGGCCGACTCTACTGAATGACCTCGATTTCAACGGGGACAATGCCGGCGCGAATCATACCGAGTTCGCGGGCGGCCGCCTCGGACAGATCAATAATCCGCCCCCGCACAAACGGTCCGCGGTTGTTGATCCGCACAATCACTTCCCGCTGATTGGTCAGGTTGCGCACGCGTACAATCGAATTGAACGGCAAGGTACGGTGGGCAGCAGTCAGGTCGCCTTTATCGTATCGCTCGCCGCTGGCCGTCTTGCGTCCGTGATGCCGGCCGCCATACCATGACGCGATGCCGCGCTGCACAAACACGGGCTCGACCGGGAAAATGTCCAAAGGGGGAACTTGCTGGAAACCAACCGGCTCGACGGGCATTGGCCGCGGCTCGACAATCAGACTATCCGTGCCGGACAGGTCGGGCAAACCGGCAGGCGGCGCGGGCATGGGGTTTTCCCATACCCTTTGTGCCGGAGGGGTGAACGAACATGCTGCGCCAGCAAGAATGGCAACAAACAAAACGGTTTTTGCTGCTGTTTTGGCCAAGTCCATTCAAAAGGTCCGTGTTGGTATCTCTGCCCGACGGCTTGCAGCCACGATGTGTCGGGAACTGCGTATCAATGCCGTATCCCCTCACCTTTGGCAGTCCGAATGGCATTGTTTTGGACTAGGTCTGCCATCCAGCATGGCGACGCGATCAAATAGGAAAAAACATGACGTGAGAATGATTTTTGTGGTTTGTTGGGGAAAACGACTTCAAGAATCTTGGAGGTCATTTCATTAGAATCACATACTGGAGTGAAAATAATAAAACTGAATAAAAAGCATTTTTATTTGCATTATTAATTCAGTATGAACATAATATTCATTATATAGTATTATATAATGCACAAATAGCATCCAGATTATCCCAATTTTCTGGAAACATTTAGATGGTTGGTGATCTATAGGAACTTTCGGAGAAATGGGACGTCCTTGACCACGTTGGCAAGCACAGCCTCGCGGTCTTCCGGCCCGGAATACTCGCCATGCACACTGAGCCAGCCGTCATAGCCGCGTTTTTTCAGCAACTCGATGACGCGCGGCCAGTTCACTACACCCTCATTCAACAAACACCACTCGGTCTTCCAGTTGGCCACGCCATCCTTGACGGTGCTGGTCCAACGGCAGTTCTTCACCGCAATCATGGCCAGATAGTCGCGGACGATGTCGAGAGCCATATCCACCGCCTCGCCGCAAATGGCCAAGTGGGCCGGGTCGAGGTAGGCGCCGATGAACTTGGGATCAAAGCCACGCGCCAGCTGCATAATCTGGCTGGCATTGCCTCCGTAGTTGGCGCCGGAATGATTGTGG
This sequence comes from Candidatus Sumerlaeia bacterium, assembly GCA_026415575.1. GTDB lineage: Bacteria > Sumerlaeota > Sumerlaeia > JADFCW01 > JADFCW01 > JADFCW01. Next base: position 7,567 of record JAOAGV010000011.1, on the reverse strand, counting down.
ATGAGCGTACGGCAGCCGCAATCGCGCCCGAGGGCCTCGAACAATTTTAAGTCGGCGCGGATGGTCTCGACCGTCGGCCAGTAGGCTTGGTTCGGGGACCACTTCCAGTAGCCGATTTTGATTTCGCGGATACCGGCCTTGCCGCAGGCCTCGAACAGGCGGCGGACGCCGGCATCGCGCGGGTCGGTCTGTCGTGTCTCCATCGAAGCAAGCGGCACCGAGAGCCCCATTTCCTTCCAAATCTTCATGGCTTCGGGCAGCGCCTCGGCAACATTGTCGGGATTGACGCACTGGCCTTTGCGGATGGCCAGATCGAGACCGTCAACCCCCAGTCGTTTTGCGGTTTCTCCGACCTCTTTGGCGGTCAACCCCGTCAGGAACTTGGTGAAGAAAATCAGCTTCATGATACGCTCCTGTTCGCGTTGCAGATTGCGACATCCATGTACAGAGTTATCCGGTGCGGTCGGGCACTTTCAAGTTTGAAATCGTTCCATCCGGCCTGCTTTTGTGTCTTTTGTTTCTTGCAGTTGCCGCCCTGATTTCTTTCGCACAGCCCACAACCTCCATCCCGCAGCTCACTTTGCCAGCCATTCCACCGGCAGGTGCAATGGGTCAATCTGCCAAAGTGGAATGGCAACAAAATACACCAGCGCCACAAGCAAGACCATCCCGACCAGATCGAGAATCAGGCCTGCCCGCACCATGGCACCCATGGGGACATAGCCTGTGCCGAACACAATGGCGTTGGGCGGCGTGGCCACTGGCAGCATGAATCCAAACGACGCCGCGATGGCCGCCGGCAGCATCAGCGCAAGCGGGTTCATCGGGATGGACTTGGCCACGCCCGCCAGAATCGGCAACACCATGTTGGCCGTTGCCGTGTTCGAGGCCAGTTCGCTGAGCGCTGTCGTTACCCCTGAAATGGCCAGAATCTGCGTGGCGACGGCCATGTGGCCGAACGAGCGGCATTGGTCGCCGACCCAGTCGGAAAGTCCCGAAGCCGTCAGGCCGTCGGCCAGCGCAAATCCACCGCCGAATAGAAACAGCACATTCCACGGCAAGTCCTCGACGGTTTTCCAATCCACAAGGCGTTCGCCCTTTTGACGGCCCGAGGGGATGAAAAAAAGCGCCAGAGCGGCGGCCATGGCCACCGTGCCGTCGCCGACCCATCGGGTCTTTTCGTCCGCCAGCCCCAACAGATTGCTCCAGCCGGGAAGGGTGAAACGATCAATGGGGATGCTGACGCGGAAAATCCACAGGAGGGCGGTCGTAATGAAAACAATCAATACGCCGGTTTCGGCGCGGCTCAGCGGCCCCAGTCCGGCCAGTTCGCGCGCAATGGCCTCGCGGCCGCCGATGAACCGCTCGCCGCGCAGCGGATGGAGAACAAATGTTAGCAGCACCCACGTAATCAGCAGGAATAGAACGGCAAACGGGACGGCCAGAAACATCCAGGCGGTGAAACTGATTTCGGGGGCACCGGGAAATTCCTTTTGGAACCGGGAAGCGAAAATCACATTGGGCGGCGTGCCGACCAGCGTGCCGATGCCGCCGATGCTGGCCGCGTAGGCCACACCGAGCATCAGAACCAGTCCGAATTGGGCTGGCGAAGTCCCGCCGTCGGCCCGCGCGCCGTTCTTTTGGTGTTCCTCGGCCAGCAAAATCACCGACAGCGCGATGGGCATCATCATCATGGCCGTTGCGGTATTGGAAATCCACATCGAGAGAACGCCGGTAGCGATCATGAAGCCGAGCACGAGGCGGCGCGGCCGGTCGCCGACCAGACGTAGCGTATGAATCGCAAGGCGGCGATGCAGGTTCCACCGCTCCATGGCCAGCGCGATGGTGAAGCCGCCGATAAACAGAAAAATGTAATCGTTCATATAGGATTGGGCGACGGATTCCGGCGGCGAGATTTTCAGCACCGGCATCAGCACCAAAGGCAAAAGCGACGTGGCCGCCAGAGGAATCGCCTCGGTCATCCACCATGCGGCCATCAGCGCGGCGATTGCGGCCATGCGATGGATGCGGGCGTCGGGGCCGAATCGCACGCACAACAGAAGGGCGAACAAGACAAGGCCGAGAATCAAACCAATCTTTTTGTGAAGTTCGCCGGACTGGACGGGTTGCATAGGATGTTGGGCGTCCTTTTACCGATTCGGCGCGGGGGTGTGTCGTTCCAACGTCAGCACGGCGCAGCCGGAAATCTCGCTGCGCTTGAGGCGAAGCAGCGCGTCGTTGGCCTGCTCCAGAGGAAACGTCTGCACTTCGGTTTGGATGCGGATGGCGGCGGCGATGGCGAGGAAATCCTCGGCGTCGCGCCGCGTACTGTTGGCGACCGACCGCACAACGCGCTCATCGTAGAGCAGGGCATACGGTGTTTCGGGCATCGGCGACATGTGAATGCCGGCCAGAGCGAGCGTGGCGCCCTTGTCCATCGCGCGCAGGGCCAGCGGAATCAATTGGCCGGCGGGAGCAAAAATGATCGCGGCGTCCAGTTTGGCCGGTGGCGTCTCTTCCGCGCGGCCCGTCCATGCGGCGCCCAACTGCCGCGCCAGCTGCGCATGGTGCTCGCTGCGTGTGAACACATAGACCTCGCAACCCCAATGGCGCGCGACCTGAATGGCCAAATGGGCCGAGTTGCCGAAACCATACAACCCCAAACGGCCGCTGCGTTCGGCCCCGCATAGCCTCAGCGAGCGAAAGCCGATAATCCCGCCGCACAGCAGCGGCGCGGCCTCGACGGCGGTCATGCCGTCCGGAATCGGATAGGCAAAGTCGGCGCGTGCTGTCATGAACTCGGCATAGCCGCCGTCGGCGTGGAGACCGGTGAACTGCGCGGCCTCGCAAAGGTTCTCGCGGTCGGTCGTGCAAAACCGGCAGCGCCCGCAGGTGGAATACAACCACGGCACGCCCACGCGGTCGCCGATGCGAAACCGCCCGACGCCCTCGCCGACCGAGTCCACGCGGCCAACCACCTGATGGCCGGGGATGACGGGCAATTTGGGCAGGGGCAATTCGCCCTCGACCGTATGGAGATCGGTGTGGCAAACGCCGCAGGCCTCGACGGCGATCAAAATTTCCCCGCGCTGCGGCAACGGCCGGTCGGCCTCGCGGAAAACCAAGGGCCTTTCCTCGGCCGCGCGCGCTTGTTCTAAAACCATCGCTTGCATTGCCGGAACACGTTTCCCCGGTATTTGTTTGTGAGATAGCTTCTGATTTATCTCATTTGCCCAGTTGCATCAGTCCCCATGCAATGGCAAGGAGCAAGCCGACCACCAGCCACGCCAGAGCGAAGCCAACGAGGTCTTCGCGATAGCGGCGGAAAAAGCCGCGCCAGCGGTCGCGCCGGAACCAGCCGGTCAGATCGAGCAGAAGCAGGTCGGTTCCGAGTTCGGCGGCCAGTGGTTTGGGCTGTCCGTCGGGCAAGCCTTCGCCGTCGGTCGAGCGGTTCATATTATCGAAGAACTTTTCGATTCGCTCCTTGCTCTCCGGGCGCGTCAGCAGGCTCACAACCACAAGCGCCGTAAATCCGGTCAGCATGGACCAGCCGAAGGGCGCAGGCTTCCACTTATAGACCAGTTGCAGCGTGCCGGTGTCCTGAAAGTTGATCCAATAGTAGATGGCAATTGAACTCAGCGTGGCGGCGAGCGCCCCCCACCGGTTGGCACGGCGCCAGAGAATGCCGCCCAGAATCATGACGCCCAGAAACGCGGGCAGGGTTTCGACAAACAGAAACGCGTGCAGGACACTGGTGACGTAGAAGGCGAACATAATCCCCAACAACGCCAGGACGAGGGCCGAAATGCGGCCGACGATCAGCAACTCCTTGTCGCCCGCCGCCGGCCGGAAGTAGCAACGATAGAAGTTTTGTGTGAACAGCGCTGCGCCGTTGACCATAAAGTTCGAGCAAGTGGACATGTTGGCCGCCAGAATGCACGCCACCATCAGGCCGGTCAGGCCGGGACTGAGCAAATGCAGGCTTGCGTAGCCGAACGCACTTTCGGGGTCTTCCAGCTTTGCGCCCTGCCGGATGACCAGCGCAGCGACAATCAGGCCCGTCAGCGCCCAGCCGATGGTGCAGAACCGCTTGACCATGTTGCCGTAGGTCTGGCCGACGCGGCCGGCGCGCTCGGTCCGCCCCGTCGCGTTCATTGAGAGAATGTGCGGCTGGGCCGTAATGCCGACCAAGCCGTTCAACGTCAACATAGTGATCGTAAAGAGCGTCACGCCGCTGACGTCGCTATAGAGTTGAAAGAAGTCGGGCGACAACACCTCGCGCATGCCTTTGAATCCGCCGACGGCGCTCAATCCGCCCGGAATCAACATAAACGACAACGTGATGATCAGAAAACCCTGGACAAAGTCGGTATAAGCCGACGCAACCAGTCCGCCCAATACACTGTAAAGAATGAACGTCACGACCATGGCGGCCACGACGCCGTTGGGCGAAATGACCTCGCCGCCCGTGGCCATCGAGATCGCCTTGCCTGCGCCTTTCAACATGGCCCCCTGATTGAACACAAAATAGGCCAGTGCAAAGACCGTATAGACAAAAGCCATAAACCGGCCGTAGCGGTCCTCGACAATTTCGCCGATGGTGGTGCGCTCGGCCCTCCGATACCACGGCGCCATCAGCCAGTAGAAGGGCGTAATGAGCATGTTTTTCCACTGATACCAGATGGTGGCGAAGCCCTTGTCGAACGACGCGCCGGCTTGGGCCACCGGATTCTCCGCATGGGTTCCCGTGCCGAAGGCTTGTCCGATCATGATCCACCATGGCAGCTTGCGTTCGCCCAGAAAGAAGCCGCCGCTGCTTCGGATGCGCCGGGCCATCCACAGGCCAAACGCCGTGATGCCGACAAAGTAGCCGCCCAGTACGATCCAATCCAGAATGGTGAAGGCTGCCTTTTCTTCGCCCATGTTACAGGCTCCTCTTCGCTGATGGTGCGCGTGCTCGGCAACGCCGGGAATGAAATGCCCTCGGAGGAACGGTTTTGCAAACAGATTCGGACATGCAAATTCTAAAAACGTGAATCCCCGCCGGCGTGATCCAGAGCGGGGAATATGGCAGGGGCGGCAACTTCCATCTTGCATCCGGCAGTCGGCGCTTTACACTTTCACGCGGGGTGGAGCAATCAACACCAGATGGAAAGGAGCAGGACCAATGAGCAAACCAAACGCATGGGCATGGGCCGCAATCTTTGTCGTTTTGGCGACACTGGGAAGCCCAAGCTTTGCCGGCGCGGCAAAGGTGGATGTCGAGCAGCTGCGCGCAGGCAAGAATTTCCTCGAAACAAAGGTTTATAGCGAAGAAGAGGATATGAAGTTGATCGGGATGTTTAAGAATCTGCGCGTGGCCGATGTTTGCGACGGCATGGACGCCGTAGGTTTGCAGAACGTCGGCAACATGGATCCAGAGATCCGGCCGCTGTGGCGCGACACAAAGGAGTTCACGCATCGCATCGTCGGCGTGGCGGTCACGGTGCGTTGGGTGCCGTCGCAAAAAGGCGCCGCCGGCCGCATGCCGACCGAGGAATTTCGGAAATGGGTCAGCCATTGGTATGGCACGTTTGCGCCCGAAGCGTTCGGGCCGATTCTGCGCAAAGGGTCGGTGCTGGTGACGGACAACATCGCCGGCCCGCGCGTGGATGTCGGCCCCATTGGCTCGAACAACAGCATGGGCTGGCGGGCGCGCGGCTGCGTCGGCGTGGTTAGCAACGGCACGGCGCGCGACACCGACGAGGTGATGAATCAGGGGCTGCCGGTCTATTGCCGCCAAGTCGGCCGCGGCATTCGCCCGGGCCGCATCGAGCTGGAGTCGGTCAACCGACCGGTGGTGGTTGGCGGCGTGCTGGTCATGCCGGGCGACGTGATTGTGGCTGACGGCGACGGCGTGATTGTGGTGCCGCGTGCAGTGGCGGCCGATGTTGCGAACTATGCGCAGGCAGTTTTGGATGGCGACAAAAAGGGCCGCAGAGGGCTCTACGAGAAACTGGGCCTGCCGGAAGACGCATCGGTGAGGTAGGCGCGAGGCGGAAGGTTCGATTTTCCAGACTGGAAAGCGAGGGCAACGGCGATGAAAAGACGAAGGCTGAGCGCAACAGCAATGGTGTGGATTCTTAGCGGTTTTTGCCTCTATGGCGCGCCGGTGAAGCAGAAGGAAGAAACCGGCGGGCGGACTATGGTTAATACGCTCGGCATGACGCTCGTTCGCATCGAACCGGGACGCTTCACGATGGGACAGGACAGCGGCGGCGACTGGGATGAGCGGCCCGCGCATGCCGTCCGCATTACACAGCCCTTTTACATCGGCGCAACCGAAGTGACCAATGCCCAATACGAGGTCTTCGAGCCCTCGCACCGCGCGCTTCGCGGCAAACTCGGCTTCTCGAACGGGGACGATGAGGCGGTCGTGTTTGTGAGTTGGGAAGATGCCATGAGGTTTTGCGCGTGGCTCTCAAAAAAGGAAGGCCGGTCCTATCGGCTGCCCACCGAGGCGGAGTGGGAGTATGCCTGCCGCGCCAGCACCGCAACGCCGTATCACACGGGCGATGCGCTGCCGAAAGAGTTCCACAAGAACGTACGCGTTAGCTGGTATCCCGACAGCGACCGGCGCGCCGACGACAAGCCGGTTCCCCTGACCGTCGCCAAAACGCCGCCCAACGCTTGGGGCCTTTTCGACATGCACGGCAATGTCGAGGAGTGGTGCCTCGACTGGTATGGGCCGTACGAAGCGGGCGAACAGAGCGACCCGGTCGGGCGCGCTGACGGCGACTTCCGCGTCACGCGCGGCGGCAGCCACTCGACCGAACTGGGTTTTCTCCGCTCGGCCAACCGGAGCGGCACGCTGCCGGACGACAAATCGTGGATGATCGGCTTTCGCGTCGTTCTCGCTGAAATGCCCAAAACCGCCCCGCTTCCCGTTCCGCCCCCGCCGTTTCATCAGCAGAAAGTGAGTCAGCAGATTCCGGCGAATTTGGCCGAAGGCCCGGATCCGGCCAAACCGTATTTCAAAGGCCCGCGGCCTTATGTCAAAATTCCCGCCGGCAGCAACGGGCCTTTGTTTTCGCGCCACAACCACGATCCGGCCATCGCCGAATGCCCCAACGGCGATCTGCTGGCCGTTTGGTACACATGCACACCCGAGCCGGGACCCCCCCTGCGATTTGCCGCCAGTCGCCTGCCATCGGCCGCCGCGGAGCGGGAACCGGCCTCCCCGTTCTGGGACGCCCCCGACCGCAACGATCATGCGCCGGCCCTTTGGCACGACGGGCGGGGGACACTGTATTTCTTCTGCGGTCTGTCGGCAGCGGCCACGTGGGGCAATCTGGCTGTGATTCTGCGCACCTCGACCGACAGCGGGGCGACGTGGTCGCGCGCCCGATTGATCCTGCCCGAGCACGGCTTGCGCCATCAGCCGGTCGAGTCGGTTTTCCAAACCCGCGAGGGTGCAATCATTCTGCCGTGCGACGCCGTCAGCGGCGGGGCGGGCGGAACCGCAATCCATATCAGCCGCGACGGTGGAAAAACGTGGCGCGACCCCGGCGAAGGCCGTCCCATGCCC
>JAOAGV010000119.1 GCA_026415575.1 Candidatus Sumerlaeia bacterium | reverse complement strand
CCACAAGGCGAACCCTTTATACCAATGGGAACAAATGGGCGGCGAGCATGATGACGAACAATCCCGTGAAACCCATCATGCTCATCATCACTGTTGCGGTTTTCAATGTTTCTGCCTCGGTCATGCCGCTCATTTTGCAAATCACCCAGAAGCCACTGTCGTTCAGCCATGGAACCGGCTTGGAACCGCATCCAATCGCCAGCGCCAAATAGAGTGGATGAAAGCCCAGTTGTTGGGAGCCGGCCAAGCCCCCAAGAACTCCGGCGGCCGTAATCATGGCCACTGTGGCCGAACCTTGCGCGGTGCGGATGAGTGCCGTGACGGCGAAGGCCAGCGGCAGGGCGCCGATTCGATAGGCTGACGACAGTTCCTGAATTCTCTGGCCAATTCCGGTTTGTTGAAGAATGCCGCCGAAGGCGCCGCCTGCCGACGTAATCAGAATGATCATGCCGGCGCTGGAGAGGGCAGACTGGACAAACCGCGAGAGCGTTTCGCGGTCGGCGCGCCGGTAGGCCGCCGCCGTGGCCAGAGCAATGGCGGCCGAGACCGTCAGGGCCACGTTGGGATCGCCGGCGAAGGCAAAACACGATTCCGCGCCGTCGAGCCAGCGGGGCTCACTGCCGGCCGCAAAACTCTTGGAAACGGAAGCCAGAGCCGTTTTCGCCGCAATCAGCACAATCGGCAGGGCAATGGGCAGAAGGGAAAGCCAGAAGGGCGGCAGTTCTCCTTCGTCTCGCCGGACGAGCGCTTCCAGTTCGGCGCGCGACACGTCGGCCGAGTCCCGCAGCGGAATCGCCCAACGCCGGTTGGCCCAGCACGCATAGGCATAGCCGGAGGCGGCGCAGAAGAATCCGACCGCAAGGCCGCCGACAATCATGTGGCCGAGAGAGATGGACAGTTCGCCGGCCACGAATAGCGGCCCCGGCGTCGGCGGCACCAGCGAGTGGGTCATCGTTGCTCCGGCAATAATGGTCATAACATAAAGGCCATAATCGCGCGTTCTGCGCATGGCCATGGCTTTGCCCAACGGCAGCATCAGATAGAACACCGTGTCGAAGAAGACCGGGATGCCCAGCACAAAGCCGCTGCTTAGAAACGCCAGCGGTGCGCGGCGTTCGCCCACCACTTTAAGCGCCGAACGCACGATGCGTTCCGCGCCGCCGCTTTCGAGCAAGGATTTGCCGACAATCGAGGCCATGGCGATGAGAATGCCGATGGCGGTGCAGGTGCGGCCGAACTCGCCTGCGACGCGCTCGCCGACCGACCGCTTCAGGAAGGTCGCTGTTTCGGCGGGCGACATGCGTTTTTCGCCGGCAAAGCGCTCCAGCCCCGCGCGCGGTGTCAGCGTTGCGACAGTCAGCGCGCCGAGAATCAGCGCCAGAAAGGCGTTCAGCCGCAGCGCCAAGATGCCGCCGAGCACAACCGCCATGCCAATGAGAAGAAGCCAAAGGGGATCCGTCATCGCCCCGCCTCGCCAACCCATTTGACGCTGTGATCGCCGATGACGGCGATGGTTTCGGTGGGTGAATCGAGCCGAAAGAATGACCACGGCCCGGGAATCGGCCGATACGTTTCGATCACTTTTTCGTTGATCGCGATGCCCAAACCCGGCCCGTCGGGCACGATCAAATGTCCGTCTCGAATTTCCAGCGGTTCGTTCAGGATCTCATCGGAGAGCGGAAACGGGTACATTCCCGCTCGACCGGGTTTGGAGTAACAGGGATATTCCAACCACTCGACCACCGTTTCTGGCCAGCAGATGCCGAGGTGAGCGGCGGTCAGTACCTCGAGCGCTGTGCCCCAGCTATGAAAGGCGAAGCGCAGTTCCTTTTGTTGGACGCTTTCAAAGACGCGCCGGGCCGTGGGAAGCCCGCCCTGACAGAACAAGTCCATTTGGACGTAGTCCACCGCTTCGGAGGCGATCAAATCCAGAAAGCCCGCGTCGTCCGGCTCGTGTTCGCCGGAGGCCAGTTTTACGCCTGAGCGGTTTCGCAGCTGTCGGTAGGCCGCATGGTCTTCCGGCGGCAAAGGCTCTTCCAGCCATACGGGATGATACGCGGCCATGCATTCGGAGAGGGCTTGAACGGTATCAAACGGGTAGCTGCGGTCGCCCATGCGCCACCATGTGTGGGCGTCAATCATCAAACCGATGTCGGGTCCGATGGCGCGGCGCATCAGTTCCACAGTTTTTAAGTCGGCGTCGGGCCCGAGACCGGCACGCATCTTGTAGGCCGGAAAGCCCATGGCTGCGATAGCCGCGGCTTCTTGGGCATATCGTTCGGGCGCCATATACATGCCCGCACTGCCGTATAGTTTGATGGCGTTTCGTTTACGCCCGCCCATCAACTCGGACAAAGGGCATCCCTCGTAGCGGGCGAGCGCATCGAGAAGGGCGATTTCGACGGCACGATAGGTTTTGCGAGTCGGCAGATCGAACTGGAAGCCGAAGTCTGAGCACCGGCGGGGATCGCGGCCGGCCAGACACGGCGCGATCACGTCGTGGATTTGTTGCGTGGCGCGTTCGTGGGCGGGACCGGGAGCATAGCCCGTCAGGCCGTTGTCCATGACCACCCGAATCAGCAAAGCGTCGCGCTTGAGAATGGTCCGCTCGCCGCCCCAGAACAAGAGTTTCAGGGGTGGATCGAGTGGGCAGGACATGAGAAAGGATTCGACGCGCGTGATTTTCACAGGGGAGTCTCTTTTTTAGAACAGTCGGACAAGTCGGACTATTTCGACTTTTCTGTATTTGCTTTGGAACACAGGCGCGCAAGGGTTTCGATCGTTTTCCGCGCGCCCAGATTGACAAACTCGGTATCTGAACCGGAGGCAATAAACCGGAATCCACGATCGTAGTAAGTGTGGAATTCATCGAGGCTGGGAAGCAGAATGCCGGCGGCTTTGCCGGCTTTGCGCGCGGCGGCGGCGGTGGCCTCGATGGCTGCCAGATAGCGCGGATGATTCGGCTGGCCAAGGGTTCCGAGCGCAAGCGAGAGGTCTGTCGGTCCGACAAACAGCACGTCCACGCCGTCAACGGAGGCCACATCGTCCAGCACCTGCAAGATTTCCTTGGTTTCGATCTGAACAATCCCGACGAGCCGCTCTTTGCTGGTTGCATAGTATTTATCGAACTCGATGCCGAAGCGATTGGCACGCACCAGACGGGCAGCACCGCGCGCCCCGTCGGGTTGAAAGCGCATGGCCTCGGCCGCCTGTCGTGCGTCCATGACAGAGCGGCTGCGGGGAAACATGACGCCCTCGGCGCCAAAGTCCAGCACGCGCTGGGCGCGTATGCGCTCGAGCGATTCGACGCGGACAATGGCAGAAGCGGGCGTGTGCTCTAGTGCTTGCAGCTGGGCAAGAACGCTGGCTTCGGTTCCCGAGCCGTGCTCGAGATCAATCAGCACCCAGTCGAAACCGGCGAGGCCGACGGTTTCGGCGGTGAGTGGGTTTCCCAAACTGAGCCAGCAACCGAAAAGGGTTTCGCCGCGGCGGATTCGGGCTTTCAGTTCTTTCATCGCATCATCTCAAACGAAAGGGGGATTTGAAATCGGATGGTTCTGCGCAAAACCAAAAGCATCTTCGCCGGAGTGTTTGACCTCTCCGCCTGCTCCTGTCAAGGCCTACCCGACCCGACAGTGGAAGTAATCTTGTGTTTGACAAATCCTTTTGCCGGCATCACTTCCTAAACTCAAGACGACTCCGCAAGGTCCTGGCTTTTGCGGGGAAAAGAAAGGCTCAAGGCTGTCGGGTTGCATTTAGATTGTTCCAATTGCCCTGCATCAAGGAGGACAGTATGCGCAACGTTCAGAATGCACTTTCGCGGCGGAATTTTTTGAAAAGCGCGGCGGCTTCGGCCGCAGGTTTGATGATCGTGCCGCGCCATGCGGTTGCGGGCAGCGGCAAAACGCCGCCCAGCGAGAAACTCAATCTCGCCTTTGTCGGTGTGGGTGGGCGGGGCAGCGCCAATCTCAAGAATTTGGCCGACCAAAATGTTGTAGCTCTGTGCGACGTGGACAAGGAGCGTGCGGCCCAAGCCTTCGAGCAACATCCGGAGGCCAAGGTCTATCAGGATTTCCGCAAGATGCTCGACGAGGTGGACAAGCAGATTGACGGCGTGGTGGTCTCGACGCCCGACCATACCCATGCTGTGGCGGTGCTGGCGGCAATCCGGCGCGGCAAGCATGTCTATTGCGAGAAACCTCTGGCGCATTCGATCCGCGAAGTGCGCGAGATCCTGAAAGCCGCCCGCGAGCACAAGGTCATTACCCAGCTGGGCAATCAGGGCCACTCGACCGAGAGCATCCGGCAATTCTGCGAGTGGATATGGGATGGGGCCATCGGCAAGGTGCGCACCATCCATGCGGTTTCCGCTGCACAGCATTGCAAAATCCCCCAGCTGCCGCTGCGCAACGAGAAACACGAAGTTCCCGAAACTCTGGATTGGGACCTGTGGCTCGGACCGGCGCAATTCCGGCCGTATCATCCGATGTATCTGCCGGGGCAATGGCGCGGCTGGATGCCGTTTGGAACCGGCGCTATCGGCGACTGGGTTTGCCATGTTGTGGACCCGGTATTCTGGGCGTTCGATCTGGGCGCGCCGAAGACCATTCTGGCCGAGGCAAAGAACTACGATCCGAAGGAACACGGCGACACGTTTCCGCGCGGCACGCGTCTGACGTTTGAGTTTCCCGCCAAAGGCGACCGCGGCCCGATTACTCTCTTCTGGTATGACGGCGATGAGAAGCCGCCGAGGCCGGAGGGCTTGGACGAAACACGCGAGGTTCCCCGCACGGGCGCCATCGTTATCGGTGAGGACGGTGGCATTACCTACGGCTCACACGGGGCGGGTGGCTGTCGTATCTATCCCGAAGAAAAGATGAAAGCCTACAAGCGGCCGGAAAAGAAAATCCCCCGCACGGGCAGCCACCACCTCGACTGGGTCAACGCCGTCCGCAACGGCAAGCCCGCCGGTTCCAATTTTGACTACGGCGGACCGCTGACTGAGATTGCTTTGCTCGGCATCATTGCCACAAAACTGCCGGGTCAACAATTGGAGTGGGACGGCGCAAAGGGACAGTTCACCAACAACAAGGAAGCCAATGCGTTGCTGAACCCGCCCTATCGCAAGGGCTGGACGCTATAGACTCTTTCGTCTAACGCGGCCGTTGGCCGCAATTAAAGAAGTTAGAGGCAAGAGGGTAGAAGTTAGAAGTTAGAAAACCTCTTTGCAAATTGCTTGGATGTTTGGACCGAAAAGTTTAAGTCGAAACCGTATAGAAAAGAAGTTTTAACAGCATGCAGTTGAAACATCGGTTCATCGTAGTTTTGTTTGTGGAATGATGCCTTCCACGACATCCGGATTAAAACGTGGAGGGATGCGTTCCAGCGCATCCGAAGGCGGTCGGGGTGGAACCCGACCCTCCACCGGCTATATCGAAAACGCGGTCGGGGTGGAACCCGACCCTCCACCGGCTAACGCGGCCGTTGGCCACAATTAAAGAAGTTGGAGGCAAGAGGGTAGAAGTTAGAATAGATAATCGCAAATTGGCTGGATGTTTAGGCCGAAAAGTCTAGAGGGATAGTTTTTTGCGTAGATTAAGGCCATAGATGCTCTGACTTGGTTGCACGCGTGGCCGCGTTCGCTTCTCGATGGCGAGGTTTTTCTTTGCCCCTGAATGGGCACGCCAACGACGGCGGCGTTCCAACGGTTGAGTGTCCTTTCAGGGCTTGCCAATGCAGACCTTAAAAAGGAGGCAAACGGTCATGTCCAAAAGTACCCGCCGCACGTTTATAAAAAGCACCACATCGGCTTTCGGGGCGCTCGGTGCGCTGGCTGCAGGCACGCCGGGTCTTGCCGCGCCCAAAGCGCGCAAGTCCGCCACCCCCACGGCACTCTCAACGCCGCGCCCCAACATCCTCTGGATCACCTGCGAGGACATGAGCCCTCACCTTGGCTGCTATGGTGATTCATATGCGCACACACCAAATCTCGACCGTCTGGCTGAAAAAGGCGTGCGCTACACGCATGCCTTTGCCACCGGATGTGTCTGCTCACCGGCCCGCTCGACCATCATCACGGGCGTCTATGCCAGTTCGCTGGGAACACAAAATCTGCGCGGCATCATGCCTTGGCCCAAACAGATTTGTTGCTTCACCGAATATCTGCGCAAGGCGGGATATTATTGTTCGAACAATGTGAAGGAAGACTACAATTTCGTGACGCCGCCGACGGCTTGGGATGAGTCGTCCGCCAAGGCGCACTGGCGCAACCGTAAACCCGGCCAGCCGTTCTACAGTGTTTTTAACCTTATGACGACGCATCAGGGCCAGACACGCTACGGGCCCGAGGAGTTGAAAAAAGTCGAGGCGAAACTGCCGCCGGACCAACGCTATGACCCGGCCAAGGCCCCCCTGCCGCCCTACTATCCGGATACGCCGTTGGTGCGCCACAATATGGCCGTGCTTTATACGCAGGTGACGCTGATGGACAGACAGGTCGGCGAGATTCTTGCGGAACTGGAAAAAGACGGTCTTGCCGAGGATACGATTGTATTTTTCTTTAGCGACCACGGCGACGGCCTGCCACGCCACAAGCGCTGGCTCCATGACTCCGGCACCCGCGTGCCCATGATCTTGCATTTCCCGAAAAAGTTTGCCCACCTTGCACCGGAAAAGGCAGGCGGCCAGATTCACGACTTTGTTAACTTTGTGGATCTTGCTCCGACCATGTTGAGTCTGGCCGGAATTGAACCGCCGGCTTATATGCAAGGGCGCGCATTCCTTGGCCCTTATGCCAAGCCCGCGCCGGAGCGCACGTTTTGCATCAGCGACCGCGTGGACGAGGTCTTTGAGTGCAGCCGTGGCGTGCGCGAAAAACGCTGGCATTATATCCGCAATTTTATGCCCCATCGCCCGCGTATGCAGTTCAGCACGTATTCCGAACCCGGCTTGATCCGCAGTGAAATCCGCCGTTTGGCTGCCGAAGGTGCATTGCAAGGTGCGGCAGCGTGGTTGGCTGCGCCCAACAAACCGGCGGAGGAACTCTACGACGTCGAGGCCGACCCGCATGAAATCAACAATTTGGCGGGCAATCCGAAATATGAAAAGATCCTTCTCAATCTGCGCCGCACCTTGCACGAATGGATGGTCGAAACCCGTGACATGGCTCTTTTGCCCGAGCCCGAATTGACCACGCGGGATGAAAACCTGTCGCCTTACGACATGGCGCGCGAAACGAAAAAATTTCCGGCGCAGCGAATTCTTCAAGCTGCCTCGCTCGTCGGCATGGGGCCGCAGCAGCTGAACCGGCTCGTTTCGCTGCTCGGCGATTCCGACAGCGCGGTGCGCTATTGGGCTGCAACAGGTTTGGCAGCCCTTGGCCCGGACGCCGAGCGCGCCAAGGAGGCCTTGCGCAAGGCTCTTGGCGACAGTTCGCCCAGTGTGCGCATTACGGCTGCCGAGGCGCTGTCCAATCTGGGCGGAGAGGCCGAGGCCCTGCCGGTGTTGCAGAAAGAGCTGGCCAGCGCCGATTCGCGTATCCGGCTGCACGCCGCAGCGACCGTGATTGTGCTCGGCCCGAAAGCCCGCCCTCTGGCCGCAACGTTGAAACAGGTGCGCGACACCAAATGCGCCCCTTCGCCGCAGGATGAGTATTGCCAGTGGGCGATTGATCATGCACTCGATGTAATCGAGGGGCGGGCAAAACGATAATCGGGGAAAAAAGGCGTTGCCTTGTTTCCTTTTTTCGGGCTATGTTATTGGCGGGTGAGCAGGGTGCATCCTGCGCAATCGAGGACGGGAAGCGATGGGGGAGCCGGTGAGTCGCCACATCAAACGCGGCGAGTTGGTCACGCGCGAGATTGCAGGTGAAACGCTGATTGTGCCGGTCAGCGGGAATGTTGCCGATCTGGAATCCATTTACACGCTCAATGAAGTCGGTGGAGTGATCTGGAGTCTGCTCGACGGCCAGCATAACGATGACCAAATTGTGGATGCCGTTTGCGCGGAGTTCGACGTCGAGCGCGACCGGGCGCAGGCCGACGTTGCCGCCCTGCTCGCCTCGCTGCGCGAAGCCGGTTTGATTGAACGGGCGCCATGATGGATACGCTGTCCTACGGTCAGTTCAGTCTGCGCGTTCATCAGCACGCGTTGCGCCGGCGTATCCCGTGCAACGGGGCTCTCGAACTAACCTACCGCTGCCCTTTGAATTGCCTTCATTGCTGGAACAATCAGGCGCTGGGCGACAAAGCGGAGCAGGTGCGCGAACTGACGGCGGATGAATGGAAACGCATTCTGGACGAGATTGCCGCAGCCGGCTGTCTGTGGGTTCTCCTGACCGGCGGCGAGCCGCTGGCGCGACCCGATTTCCCTGAGATTTATCTCCATGCGAAACAGCGTGGCCTTCTGGTAACGCTTTTTACCAACGGGATGCTCGTTACGCCCGAAATTGCCGACTACCTTGCCGCCCATCGCCCGTTTCAGATCGAGATTACCCTTTACGGCCATACGCGCGAAACCCACGAGCGGATTACGCGCGTCGCCGGCTCTTACGACCGTTGCTGGCGCGGCATCCATTTGTTGCTCGAACGCCGGCTGCCGCTGACGCTTAAAACTGTCGTCATGGCCACCAATTGCCATGAGTTGCCGGCCATGAAGCGGCATGTGGAAGAGCATCTGAATTTGCGGTTTCGATTTGACGGCTCGATCAACTGCCGGCTCGACTGTGGGCAGGCGCCGCTTGCGGTGCGCCTGTCGCCGGAAGAGATTGTGGCGCTGGATGCGGGCGACGCCAAGCGCGTGGCCGAGTATCAACGCCTTCGGGAGCGCCAGCGCGCTACGCTCCAACAGCCGGTGGACCGTGGCGCGTTGTTTCGCTGCGGCGCCGGAATGGGTTCGTTTGCCGTCAATCCCTACGGCATGTTGAATCTTTGCCTGATGTATCCGTTGGACGGCTATGATTTGAGAGCCGGCACGTTTGCCGAAGGCTGGCAGAGGCATCTGCCGAACGTTCGGGCGCGCCGCGCGACGCAAACCACCCGCTGCACCGATTGCACCATCTACAGCCTTTGCGGAATGTGCCCGGCGTACGGACAGTTGGAGAACCGCGACCCCGAGGCACCGGTGGATTTTCTTTGCTGCCTAGCGCATTTGCGCGCGCGCACCTTCGGCTTTGAGATTCGACCGCACGGCGAATGTCCCTATTGTGATTCGGAAATCGAGGACACGGGGATGCCATGATTCGACCGCCGCGCCATCTGACTCATGCCGACTTTGTGGCCGTGAGCACGGACTTGCTTCGGTCGGGCTACGGCATTCGGTTTCAGGCCCGCGGCTGGAGCATGTATCCGACCATCCGCGAGGGAGATGTAATCACCGCCCAGCCGACCGACCCAACGCAGGTTAGACCGGGCGACATTCTTCTGTGCACCTCGGCGGGCCGGCTTGTGGTGCATCGCGCGATTTCGGTGCAGGTTGCCGAGACGGGCGAAGTGCTCTTTTTGCTTCGGGGCGACGGGAGCACGCAGGCGGACGGCTACGTTCCCGCGGGCGATATATTGGGGAAAGTTGTGGGAATTGAGCGCAACGGACGAAACATTCGACTGACAGGACGGCTGTCGAAAGTTCAGCAAGCGACCGGCGTGGCGATTGCGCGACTGGGCCGGCGCATTCGGAAGCAGATCCGTCGCGTTACCGGGCATCTTGCAAACCCCAAAACGGGAGGCTTTTTATGAACAGCGACCGGAAGAATACACACTCCACCGAGGGCAAGGTTAGGAGCATGTCCGCCTTGAGCCGCCGTGAGTTTCTCGGCGCCGGAGCGGCGGGCGCACTTTTGGGAACGGCGGGCGCAGGACATGCCGCGCGCGCCAAGGACAAGAAGGTCCCATCCACACTATCGCCCAATCGAAGACCCAATGTGATTATTCTCCTGACCGACGATCAAGGATACGGCGACATGTCGTGTCACGGGAATCCCGTTCTTCGCACGCCGAATATGGACCGGCTTCACGCCGAGAGTGTCCGTCTGACGGACTTTCACGTTGCGCCAATGTGCACACCCACGCGCAGCCAACTGCTTACCGGTTTGGACGCCCTGCACAACGCCGCCAGTTCGGTCTGCGCCGGACGCTCGATGATTCGTCCCGGCATACCCACCATGGCCGAGATCTTTCGCGATCACGGCTATCGGACGGCCCTCTTTGGCAAGTGGCACCTTGGCGACAGCTACCCCAACCTGCCGCATTTCAAGGGATTCGAGGAGTCCGTCTATCATTTGGGTTGGGGCATCACCTCGATGGCCGACCTGTGGGAGAACGACTATTTCGACGGTCGGTTCCGCCACAACGGAGTTCTGAAGCAATACAAAGGCTACTGCACGGATGTGTGGTTTGACCTGTCCATGAATTGGATTCGCGAGCGGGCTGCAAAGAACGAGCCCTTCTTTCTCTATCTTCCCACCAACGCTCCGCACGGCCCGCATTGGGTTCCGCAGAAATATGCCGAGCCTTACCGCGGAAAAGGGCCGGCGGAGTTCTTCGGGATGATTGCCAACATTGATGAGAACTTGGGCAGGCTGCAAGAGTGCCTTAAAGCCACCGGCCAATGGGACAATACGATTTTCATTTTTATGAACGACAACGGCGGAACGGCCGGCGTGAAAATTTACAACGCAGGAATGCGCGCAAGCAAAACCCAATACTACGACGGCGGACATCGCGCTGCCTGCTTTGTGCGCTGGCCTGCCGGCGCGTTGCGGCCTGTCGGCGATGTGGACGTCTTGACGCAAGTACAGGACATCCTGCCCACGCTCATGGATTTGTGCGGCTTGAAAAAACCCGACAGCGCGCAGTTCGACGGCATCAGCCTCGCCGGTCTGTTGCGCGGAGCCACCAACACACTGCCCGACCGCATGTGTGTGGTGCAATACGGCCAGGAGCCGAAGAAGTGGGAATGCGCCGTGCTGTGGAACAAGTGGCGGCTGGTCAGGGGCGAGGAACTCTACGATTTAAAAACCGATTTCGGCCAGAAGACCAACGTGGCTGCGCAGAACCCCGACGTGTTGAAGAAAATGCGCGACTACTACGAACGGTGGTGGGCGGGCGTCGAGCCCCGTTTGTATGATTTTGTGCCCATTATCGTCGGGGCCGATCAGGAAAACCCCGTCACCCTTTCGGCCGCCGATTGGGCCAATGTGTATTGCGACAACATGCGCAATCTGCGCGAGGGACTCAATCGCAACAGCCAGTGGCATATCCTCGCCGCCAAAGACGGACAGTATGAAATCGGCTTGCGACGCTGGCCGAAAGAGGCCGACGCCCCCATCGCCGCAGGCGTTCCGGCATTCAAGGCCGTTGCCGGAGAACTGCCCGAGGGCAAGGCGCTGCCGATCGTCAAAGCGAGGCTGAAGATCGGCGATGTGCTGGATGAGACCAAACCCGTGGCCGCCGGCGACAAGGAAATTCGCTTCAGCGTGGCTCTGAAGGCCGGTACAAAAACAGAAATGCAGTCGTGGTTCTATGACGCCAACGGCGGGCAACTATGCGGCGCGTATTTTGCCTATGTCACACGACGCTGATTAAGTGGAGTAGTCCTCACGTAAAGTGGCGCTCGATATAATCTTCGCACGCTTTATGAGGGCTGTTCGAGGCGAGGTCACTCTCACCGAATACTTTTAGTCCGCAGGCTGTAACTTCAAACAATCGGGAGGTTGCTCCTTGTGACCAACCACACATTCATATCAAAAAAATCTTGGGCCGACGGCGCCAAAATAAATCGCCGTCAGTGGCTGCGAGCCGGATCGCGAGCTTTGGGCGCAGCGCTGGTCTCGTCGGCCGCCGCGCCGCGTCTGTCGAAGCCTGCCCGGCGCCCCAACATCCTCTGGCTGGTTTCGGACGACCACGCCGCCTATGTCACCGGCTGCTACGGAAATCGGATTGTGCACACGCCGAATCTGGACCGTCTGGCCGCCGAGGGCATCCGCTTTGACCGCGCCTATTGCAATTCGCCCGTTTGCACAGCCTCGCGCCAGTCATTCCTGACCGGGCGCTACCCCCGCACGGTGGGTGTTTCGACGCTCGAGGGCGCTTTGCCCGACGCCGAAGTCACAGTGGCCGAATTGCTGCGCGACGCCGGCTATGAAACGGCCGCGTTTGGGAAGATGCACTTCAACAACAACCTGAAACATGGGTTCGATGTACGTGTGGATATGCCCGACTACCAGCGCTGGCTAAAGGCAAAAGGCGGCCCGAAGTCTGTGCCGGCCGACATAGAGGTTTTGGGGCCATGGCGGCCGTTCAAAGACCCCGCGCGGGTGTGGCTCAACAGCCGCAATCTGCCTTCGGCCTATTTCGCCGCCGATGCGCCCTCGATGTTTATCGCGCAGGAAGCCGCGAGGTTCCTGACCGCGCCGCACGACAAACCGTTTTTCCTGATGGTGAGCTTCTATGAACCCCATTCACCGTTTCATTATCCCGTTGAGTATCGCGGGCGGCACAAACCCGACGAATTTCCGGTCTATCGGCCCGGCCCGGATGACGACGACCAGATTCCCGCCATCTTCCGCGACCTGACTGATACCGAGAAGCAAGGCATTCAGGCCGCCTACTACACTGCGACCGAGTTCATGGACAGCTGTGCAGGCGTTGTGCTTGATGCCCTCGACCGCGCCGGTCTGGCGGACAACACGCTTGTCATTTACGTTGGCGACAACGGCTATCAGCTTGGCCAGCATGGGCGGTTCGAGAAACACTGCATGTTTGAGGAGTCGGTGCGGCAGCCGCTCCTTGTCCGGTGGCCGGATCAAATCGCCGCCGGCACAAGCACCGCCGCTCTGACCGAGTTTGTGGATCTTGTTCCAACTATTCTGGAGTGCTGCAACCTGCCCGTTCCGCAATCGGTTCAAGGCCGCGGCGTTCGCCCGCTTCTGACTGGAAAAGGTATGCGCCACCGTGACCACGTGATCGTCGAGTATGGGCACAACGAGGAACTGATGGTGCGCGACGAGTGCTACAAGTGCGTGTTCATTCGCGGCAAGCGCGAGCGCGACGACGGCTATACGCCCCAGCGCCCGCTGCCCGGCAACACGATCCGGTTGTTTGATGAGATAAATGATCCCGGCGAGCTAGTTAATCTCGCCGGTCGGCCCGAACAGCGGGAGCGCATCCAGCGCTATTTGCAAATTCTGGCCGACCACGTGCGCAAGACCGATCGCCATCCGGAAAACGTTCCACAGACAGACGATCCGATGGCGGTGCTGGACTACGGCGCTCAGCCGCGCGACAAGGAAACAGTCGGGCCGAAAAAGCAGGCGTAAATATACCGTGTGCTTTGAGAATAAATCGAGAGGTCAATAGCGAGAAATTGGAGTCTGCCGGAAAACGGCTTTGAGCGCGGCATGAAAGCGTGCAGTTTCTGCTTCAGCGGGAAGCTGCGTCAGTTGCCCGCCAAAGGGTGACTCCCTGCATTCGCCGGCAGGCTCCAAATCTTTTGGACAGGCCCGCTGAGAGGTGATACCGGCAAAAACTCATATGGATGGTTGACCTGTCATTGCGAGGCCGTGCTTGGGCTTGTTATCCGCAATCTGCCGGTTCTTTAGACTCTTTCGTCAAAAGGTCTAGCGAGGCTGTGAAGATCTTTTCGAATATCCAACCTTTTCCCTCTGACATCTTCTGTCGGGGCCAAAGGCCGCGCTGCACAAATGCCCTCCTCGGACTCTTCACTCTAAACGTCCGGTCAATTTGCGAGGTTCTCTTCTAACTTCTACCATTTTGCCTCCAACCTCTTTGGTTGGGGCCAAAGACCACGTGAGCAATTCGGATTATTTGGCCCTGAAGGGGCGAACTAATCCAGCCCAAGGCAGCGCCCTGGGAAACGGTTCCGCCCCCCGGGTTTTAAGGCCCTGAAAGGGCGCGCTAACGACAGCGGCGGCCAACGCTAGAGCGCCCTTTCAGGGCTTGCCAACCTAGATTGCGCTTTTTCCCAGGGCGTTGCCCCATAAGCGCTAAGATAAGTGCTTGACAAGTCATCGGTTCTTCGTGATACGCTCGTGCGGGAAGGTGGTCGAAAAACGCGCAGGAGATAGGGCCGATGAAAACCAACCGGTTGAACGTGAGCGAGGACTTCGAGTATCTTGCCAGTTTTCTGCCCGACGGCTGGCAGGCCAAGGCGCGGGAGACGGGGGCGCTGCGCCGGTGCCGGAAAGTTCC
>JAOAGV010000118.1 GCA_026415575.1 Candidatus Sumerlaeia bacterium | reverse complement strand
GCCGCATATATCGGCGCCGGTGGAACGGCGCCCTCCACACCTATACTTGGACGGTTGGGTTCCACCCCCGCCGCATATATCGGCGCCGGTGGAACGGCGCCCTCCAATTTAGGGACCGGCGCCGGTGGAACGGCGCCCTCCACCGACTGCGCGTCCACGTCCGCCGCCAAACAGAACCGTTCTGCCGGAAGGCGCTAAGCGCCGAACGACGGTTCGGTAGCCAAACGCGGGTGTTGGGTCAAGCGCCGACTTGACGGCTGCCTGAACCTGCGTTTATGTCGTGCACTTGGGCGGGCGGCGCGGCGCCCGCAAAAGACTTGCCCTGCCGGGCGCGGTTGTTTTACGGTCGCAACGATTTCCACGCGAAGGCAGGGAGGTGGAGTATGAATAGCGTCCAGAGGTTGGCAATTGCCGATGTGACGAAAGTGATGTTCGCCGCTGTTTTGGCTGCCGCCCTTGCGGGCGCTGCGCCGCAGGGAAAAAGCAAGGCGCCGACGGTTCGCCCGAAAGACGGCGAGCCGCGCACCATTGTCGCCGAGCAGGTCATTTCCGGCGACACCGTTCAGGGGCCTGAATGCTATGTTGTGCTGCCGGCAGGCAAAATCGAACTCAGCGTCGTTGCCCCCGAAGGCGCGGGAGTCAGCAATCCGGGCGGCGCCGGCGGCGCGGCACCCGACCGTGTGTTTTCGATGGCGCGCGGGGTCGAGTATCGCTGGAAGGTGCCCACGGGCGTGGTCGGGTGGATTGGCGACCGCCGCCTCGAATGGACGGCCCCGACCCAACCCGGCCACTATCAGATCAGCTGTGAGATAGAGAGCCGCGGCACACTGAAAGTGAGCGGACAGGGAACGGAGGGCAAGCCGCGCGACTTGGCGGCGCTGCGCGTCTCGACCGTGTTCCATATTCTTGTGCCCTATGAGTTCGATCCGGAAGGCCCGGGTGTCATCGAAGGTGTTCCGATTGGCATTTATCCGAACGAGAACGACAAGAATGTCAAAGCGGTCATCGCGGAGCACCGCGAGTTGTATCGGCCGCCGCGCTGGTTTGTGGGGCTGACGCCGGAGACGCGCGACCTGCGGGTGTCGGCGCATTTCCGGCTGCGCGAGTTTGTCCCCGACGCGCCGAAGGACGCCACCGTGTATTTTCCTTTCAATGCCAATCTGTGCCGGGCGCTCGAAACCGTTCTTGAAGACTTGCGAACGTCGGCCATGCCCGAGCCGCATGTGCGCATTCTGCGCGGCTATGTCTCGCCGCACGATGCCGAGCGCCAGCGCCGTCAGGGCGCGCGGCTCCTGACGTGGAACCGCTATCAATACGGCGACGGGGCGTTGATTGTGGCCAATCGTGACGCCGGCATGAAAATGGGCGACCTGACGGGTGACGGCAAGGCTGACGTGCGCGATGCCGAGTTTCTTGCGCAGGTGGTCCTTCGCGTGCAAAAACGGCTGCGCTTGCCCGGTTGGATTGGCGTGTATGCCGAACGGCCCGACCCGACGCTGCCTGAAACGCCGATGGTCGGTTTCGATTTGCGCGGCTACTGGGCGGAAAGCTACAGCGTCGAGCCGTAACAGGTCGGATAGTGGAAACAAACACCCCAGACGGTTCCAGAGATTGGCGGATGGCCGAAGGCGAACGTTCCTGTCTGATGCGCACGTATCGGGAGCCGGAGATTGGTTTTGTGCGCGGGCGGGGCGCCTATCTGTATGATGAGGCGGGGCGGCGCTATCTGGATTTCATCGCCGGTTTGGGGGTCAATATCCTTGGGCATTGTCCGCCGGCCGTGGTTCGGGCGGTCTGCCGGCAGGCGGGGCGGTTGCTTCATGCGTCCAACCTGTATCGTATAGATGCACAGGAGCGCCTTGCGAGGATTTTGTGCGGGGCGTCGTTTGCCGACCGTGCGTTTTTCTGCAATTCGGGCGCCGAGGCGATTGACACAATTCTCAAAGCGGCGCGGCTTCACTTCTACCGGCGCGGCGAGCGGCAGCGTCGGGGCATCATCTGTTTCGAGGGCGGCTTTCATGGGCGGACCTACGGGGCAACATCGGTCACGCATCGGCGCACAGCGCGCGAGGGCTTTGGCCCGCTTCTGCCCGGAATCCGGTTTGCCAAATTCAACGATCTTGCCTCGGTCGAATCGCTGATCAGTTCGCGCACTTGCCTTGTTCTCGTCGAGCCGGTGCTTGGCGAGGGCGGTGTGATTCCGGCGCGGCGGCAGTTTTTGCGGGACTTGCGGCAACTGTGCGACCGGCATGGCGCGCTGTTGGCCTTCGATGAAATCCAATGCGGTCTCAGCCGCATCGGCACTCCATTTGCCTATCAGCATTACGGCGTGGTGCCCGATTTTCTGGCTCTGGCCAAGGGGCTTGCGGGAGGGCTTCCCATGGGCGCGGTGCTGGCGCGCGAGCCGGCAGCGTCGGCCTTTCAGCCGGGAACACACGGTTCGACATTCGGGGGCAATCCGCTGTCGTGCGCGGCGGCGTTGGCTGTATGCCAGCGGGTACTCGTTCCAAAGTTTGCTCAACGGGTGCGGACGCTTGGCGAATATCTCCGGCAGCGGTTGCGCGAGCGATTAGGCGGCCTGCCGCGCGTTCGCGAAATTCGCGGCATGGGCTTGATGGTAGGAATTGAATTGAGTGAAGACGGCCAGCCCTGCGTCGAGCAATGCCGCCGATTGGGACTTCTGATCCACTGCACGGCCGGGTGCGTGCTGCGGCTGTTGCCGCCGCTGATTGTTACCCGCGCGCAAATTGAAAACGCCGTGGATGTTTTGCAAACAGTGTTGAGCGGGCACGGCACCAAAAGCCCTGTCGGCTAATAATGAGAGCAGTTCCCCCGGTGGTGCAGAATTGCTGCAGAAAGACCGCATGGAAGTGGGAACTGCATACTGCCCTGCAACGCGCCAAGGCTTTTGGGAGAGGGCTCCACACGCGCCTATTCTGCTGCAGGAGATTTTTATTTTCCAAACGGCTAAAGCGGCGGATCCGCCGCCGGCGACGAGGCTTGGACAACCGGTTTGGCTGAACGGACAATCTGAAGAAATCTCTTGAGGCCGTCCATTTCAATATCACCGAACGCTTGGGTCAAAGAGCAGAAGGCGCGAAGTTCACGACCGTTGATATGGAGAGATTCCCACAGGGCGGGCTGGGCAAGAGCCTCGCGGATGCAGCCGGGCACTTGGGTTTCACGGCTTAGCATTTGTTCCAGTTGCCGGCCGTCTTCGACGGTGAGCATCGCGTCGTGGACGGCTTCGCGGGTTTCGCGGTCGAGCAACTGCCGCACTGCCGCGAGGTGTTCTTGGATTTTCTCGTATAGGGCCTGCATTTGCCGAAGGGTTTCGAGCAGATGATCCTGACGGCCGAGCAAAACCCATTCGACCGACCGGCCGCCAAAGTGGGCCGCTTGAATGTAGAACTCGACGGGCGCCCTGCTTTTCCCTTTTTCATACAGACTGACCATGTTTTGTGAAACGTTGAACTGTCGGCCGAATTCCCGCTGGCTGAGGCGTTTCTCTTTGCGGATTTTCCGCAACCGCTCGCCGACCTTTTTCCATTCCACAAGTTCCGACATCGTCTGCTCAACTCCTGAGGAATCCTACTTCGCCAAAATAACGGCTGGGGTGGAAGCAATTATGCGTTTTTAGAAAAATGTGGGGTTGCTCTCATCATTTTATGTCTTGTCACAGTGTTATTGCAGGATAAGGGTGAGGTGGAATTTGGGTTGGAGTCAAGAAAAACTTTGCCTGAATTAGAAAAACAAAATCGAGTTAGGAAACCTTGAAAAGTAAATCTTACAAGCTATCGAGGTTAAGTGGAAGGATTTTCTGGTTTTCAGAAGGAAGCATACGTTGCCCAAATAAGCGAATAACTGCAGCGTAAGCCCCGGCTTTATTGTCGGGATAAAGGCAGTTTTCCGTTTAGACCGCGGTGTCCCCCTCCATCTGTCCAGACCGTCCTTTTCACAGCCTCATGTCGTTGGTTCTGTTCCGGTGAGGCCGGCCGAAAAAAAAGCGGGAAAGCGATACGTGATCGCTTTCCCGCTATGGGTTGGTCTTTTGGCGCGGTCTCTCTGCTTACTTGGCCGCAGCTTTGGTTCCCGCCTTCTTAGGCGCCGGTTTTGTCGCCGGTGCCGCGGGTTTCGATGTTGGTGCCACGGGTTTTGGTGCTGGTGCCGGCGCGGCAGCAGGCTTGAGTGCCGACTCGGCGGCCCGTTTGGCTGCGGCGGGATCCACTTTGGGAGCCATGCGCTCAACTGTCGGCTGCTGCTTGGGCATAATGACAATCTCGACGCGGCGGTTCAGCTGCTTGCCTTCGGCCGTGGCGTTGTCGGCCACCGGCTGATATTTCGAGAAGGTCGCAGCGTTGATGTTCTCGCCTTGGATGCCGTGCTTGTCCATGAGATAGTGGAGAGCGCCCAGAGCGCGCGCGGCGCCGAGCTCCCAATTAGACTTCCAGCCGGAGTATTTGATCGGATCGCTGTCGGTATGGCCGCGCACGCAAATCTTGCGATCCGGGAATTGTTTCTTGATGATGCCAACCACGCGATCCAGTTCCGCCATGCCTGCGGGCGTGAGTTCCGCCTTGCCCGGACGATAGTGGGTTTCGGCCAACAGGGTGGAGACAATGATCTCCTTGCCTTCGGGCTTGACCTTCGAGAGTTCGCCCAGTTGGCGGCGAAGGTCCGCGATTTCCTTCTCCCGCTGCTTCAGCTGGTCTTCGAGTTCCTTGATGCGGTTTTTCAAGTCGGCTATTTCCTTGTCCTTGGCCGCTAGAGAAGCTTCCTTGGCTTCCAGCTCGCGTTTCAGCCGGTCAATCTCGGCTTCCAGATCGCTCATCTTCTTGTGGTCAAACTGGTCACCGATGAGTGCGCCGGCCAAACCGCCCGCGGCCAATCCCACCAAAGCGCCCTCGCCGCCTTCGGCAAGAGCCCCCACGCCTGCGCCTAGAGCGCCGCCGATCGCCGCGCCGCGCTGGGTCCAGCAGCAGCCCGTCGCCATCAGAGCCGCCGCTGCCACCACACACAATCCTGCCATCAGTCTCTTCTTCATGTCTGCATCCTCCTTCTTTTGTCTGCTGGGTCGGGTGTCAGAGTGCCGAATGGACTTGCCCCCTCACCGATGGACTCGGCCAAGCACTCGACCTCATTTTTTTCAACTCAAATAGACTCACAAAAACGCAAAAACGTTTGATTGATTTGCGCAGACCCTGAATGCAGTCAACCAAAATCGTAACTCGCCACCACAATTTCCGCACAGCGGTTTTGCCGGACATGTCGGAGACGGCCAACCCGTCCAAAACAACGTCCTGAGAGACGCCTTCCACGGCATCCGTTTGAGAATTGGCTTGGCGGGAAAACGCGATGTGGTCGGCGTGGAAGCCGACCCTCCACGTGTCCAAATTGTCATGCCTTTCTCCTGCTTTTGGGAGATGCACCCCAACGTGGCCGCCGGCCGCAAATAGAGAAGTCAAAGGTAACAGGTTAGAAGTTGGAAAAGCCTTTTGCAAATTGGCTGGATGTTTAGACGGAGGAGTCCGAAACTCCGCGGTGTAATTTTGCACTTGAAATTGCCTGCGGCGGCATGGGATAGATCTGCGTGTTGACGGTGGGCGATTAGCTCAGATGGCTAGAGTGCCGCCTTGACATGGCGGAGGTCCCGAGTTCAAGTCTCGGATCGCCCACCATTCACGAGGGTGAAACGTACGCCGAAAAAAGCGAAATCACACGACGCGGGCAAAAACAAACTAACGCCCGTCTTTTTCCGCGCAGGCAAAGAATTTCCGGTCATATAATTATCGGACTTGAATCACGGAGTAATAGGGCAGGTCACCCAGTTTTGCACGCCCGTTGAGAAAGCACAGCTCAATCAGCGTGGCCACTTCGACGATCTCCCCGCCCAACGCCTGCACCAATCGGCAAGTTGCCGCCAAAGTCCCACCCGTGGCAAGCACGTCATCGAGCACCAGCACTTTTTGTCCCGGTTCAAGCGCATCGCGGTGCATTTCAATGGCATCGGTGCCGTATTCGAGAGCATACTCTTCGCGGATGGTTGCCGAGGGAAGTTTGCCGGGTTTTCGGACGGGCACAAAGCCGACGCCGAGCGCATAGGCGAGGGCTGCGCCGAAGATAAAGCCGCGCGATTCGACAGCCACGATTTTTTCGATGCCGCGGCCGGCGTAACGGCTGCGAAGCGTTTCGATGGCCTCGCGCAATCCCTCCGCCGAGCCGATGAGCGGCGTAATGTCTTTGAAAATGATGCCCTTTTTGGGGAAATCGGGCACGTCGCGAATCCATGCTTCCAACCCCATAGATGGCCTCCTATCCGGAGCGTCAGCTCCCGCGGATCGTTTTTTCCCTTTGTCCAAGCACAAGGGGGTTGTAGAGGAAAAGGAATCGGAGAAAAAGTCAAACGGAAATGGAACAGGCCGGTTGGGTTGATTTTCGCGGCTTAAGAAAAAACGACCCGCCGAAGGGGCGGGTCGGATTTGCCTTCGAGGCCGAAGCGGCTTACTCGACCTTGACCGCAATCTGTTTGGGCTTGGCGGTTTCGGTCTTGGGCAGACGGAGCGTGAGGACGCCGTCCTTATAGGTGGCCTCGGCCTTGTCGGCCTGGACCTCACACGGCAGGACAAAGGTGCGGCTGAACGAGCCATAGGAGCGTTCGCAGTAGTAGGCGCCGCGTTTGCGTTCCTCGCGCTCGGTCTTTTTCTCGCCGCGGATAGTCAGACGATCGCCCACGAGGTCCACGGAGAAGTCGTCCTTTTTCAGGCCGGGCAGTTCGGCCGTCACGACAATCTCCTTGTCGTCCTCATGGATGTCCACGGCCGGCTCGAGATCGCCGCCGATAAAGGACGGGAACCAGAAGTCCTCGCCGGCGCGGCTACCCATGCGGCGGGGAAGCCAGCGGTCAAAGAGCCGGTCCATTTCCTCGCGCAGGCGATCGAACGAGTCTCTCCAACGGGTGGGAAGCATGGTGGCCATGGTCGTCACCTCCCTAAGGATGTAGTCATGCGACGTTGACGCGAATCTTTCGCGGTTTGGCTTGTTCGACCTTGGGCAAGTGAATGGTCAACACGCCGTGTTTGTATTCGGCCTTGATTTTATCCTGATCCACTTCGTCGGTCAGTTCGAACCGACGGTAGAAGTTGACCAGTTCATACTCGGACCACACAGGCTGTCCGGGCGAAGTGTGGCAAACCTTGCCTTCGAGCGTCAGGATATTGTCCTCGACGCGGACGCCGAGCGAGTCTTTCTCGACTCCCGGCATGTCGGCCACAACGACCAGCCCATCGGGCGTTTCGTAGATATCCACCGGCGGGGCGAGGTAGCGCTCGGATTCCCGGATATCCTCGCGCGCCGTCACCGCCTGTTTCTCGGTTGCAACGGGCACAGTTTTTTCCGCCATGGTCATCCTCCTCCTTTCGGGGCGATGATTTATCCCACCTTAACCGCGATCTGTTTGGGTTTGGCTTTCTCGCTCTTGGGCAGCGTGATCAAGAGCAAGCCGTTCTTGTAGTCGGCCTTGATGCCTTTGTCGTCAACCTCGGACGGCAGATCAATGGTGCGAACGAAACGGCCGGCGGCTCGTTCGTTGCGATGGAACGCCTCGGGTTGGGCGTCGGCGCCGGCGGCCGGTTTCTCGCCCGAAATCGTCAGGGTGTTATGAGCCACAGTGACATCGAGCGAGGCCGGATCAATCCCCGGAGCGAGGGCTTCCACGTAATAGTTCTCCCTGTCCTCGCTGAGATTGATCATCGGATACTGGCGTGCCGCGCGCCCCGGCAGAAAGGCCGCGCGAAAGAACGGGCCGCCCCACGGGCCGAAACCGCGGAAAATCCGATCCATTTCGCGCCTCATTGCTTCCATCTCGGCGAAGGGATTGAAGTTCCACAGTGCCATAGTGTTCACCCTCCTTTTGTTCGTCGTTTTTTGTCACCGGTGCTGGTCGCCTGTGACGGTTTAGGATTAAGAACAATCTTCGTGCCAAGAAATGGCAGTGCGCTGCAAGGTATGTATTATCAATTATTTATGAATGGTCGGAACTGGGCGCTCAAAATTCTGAGCCGCCTGTTTGCATTGTCCGCGGTTGCATGCGACGTTGCACGACGACCGGCGAATGAGCGGGCTTTTGCGGTGTTTGCTAGGTATGGGGAGTGGCCGGGAAAACAAAAAAGCCGCCGACGCAGACAGCCTAAACCCGTGCTTGTGGTCTCTCTTGTTGTTTTGGCTTTTTTGCGTCGGCGACTGAACCGCGTTCACTCGTCCCGTCCGCCAATGAGTCCGAGGCGAATCGCGTAATAGAGCAACTGAACCGCGGCGGCAATCGTAGCCGCTACATAGGTCATCGCAGCGGCGCTCAGCACACTGGAGACCGCGCGATACTCGGCGGGTCCGCTGATCAAGCCCATCTCGCGCAAGGCGCTTTTGGCCCGCGACGAGGCGTTGAACTCGACCGGAAGGTTGATCACCTGAAACGCAACCAGTCCCGCAAACAGAAGCAGGCCCAGCAGCGCCAGATTGAACCACTGAAGTGCGGCGCCGAGGATGATCATCGGAATCGCCGCGTACGAGCCAAATCCGGCCACCGGCACAATGGCATTGCGCAGGGCCAGCGGCGCATAGCCGGCGGCGTGCTGGATGGCATGGCCGGCTTCGTGGCATGCCACACCCAAAGCGGCCAGCGAGCGGCCGTGGTACACATCGGGCGACAAGCGCAGAACGCGTTGCCGAGGATCATAGTGGTCGCTGAGGAATCCTTCATGGAGTTCAATGCCTACACGGTCGGCCAGACCGGCGGCGCGAAGCATCTCATAGGCGGCCTCGGCGCCCGACAGACCCGACGACGCGGCCACGCGTTTGTATTTTGCGAAACTGCCGCTGACCTTAATCTGCGCATAGAGGGCCAACAGAAGCGCAGGCCCCACCAAGACAAGATACAAAGGGTCGAAGTATCCGAACATAGTCTTTAACCTCCTTTGAAGGATTTTGGATTTCAGGTTTTGGATTTTGGATTGGTGAAACCGGCTGTATTGCTCCTCTTTGCTCCGGTTTGTTTTACCTTTGTATGTCCATCATTCATTTTTTTCCAAATTTCGTATGGATTATTGCCAACCACGAAAAGGAATACGCGACGGTGGCGTGTCGCGGCAAGCGAAACTGGCAAGGAACGTGCCATTGAAAAGCACAGCACGCCGGAAACGGGCGGGCAGGGCGCTGGGCAAGGTCTCGCAGCAAGGATAAAAAACGGATTGAGAGACCTACACCATCTGGAGGGACGCCTTCCACGGAGCCTGAAAACAGGTTACGATTAGGGACAAAGGCGATGCGGTTGGGGTGGAACCCAACCCTCCATTGGGTTTTTCGGTTGGGGTGGAACCCAACCCTCCAAGGGAGAGTCTACAGTTGGTTTTCGATGGGGAAAAGCGAGATGAAGCCGGCGAGAAAGCGGCGCCAGAGACCGGCCATCGGCTCATGGTGCAGGCGGATGGTTCGCCCGCTTTCTTCGGTAATCCAAGTCAGGCGCGAGCTAATAGATGGTCGGGTTCCACCCCAACCGAAAGATTTAGTGGAGGGTTGGGTTTCACCCCAACCGCATCGCATCGAGGCGCGGGCTTTGATCTTGGTGTTTGGCCGGCCTTCGAGCGCAAGGCGGTAGGCATTGGCGGGTTGGACCGCTTCGTCAAAGAGCGAGACAATTTCGCGGGCCAGTTGCGGGCTTTCGACCACGAGGCCCATTTCGGTGTTCAGGTTGGCCGACCGCGGGTCGAGGTTGAAAGAGCCAACATAAAGGATTTTGCGGTCGGCGACGAGGATTTTGGCATGCAAACTGGCGCCGGCCGAGCCGGCAATCTTCCTGCGAATTCGCCGCCAGCGCGTGCGGGCCGTCGGTTTCATCTCAAACAGTTCGATGCCCGCACGCAAGAGCGCGTCGCGATAGCGCGCATAGCCGCTGTGGACAATGGTAACATCGGTCGAGGCCAGAGAGTTGGTCAGGACTCGGATGCGCACGCCGCGGCCGCGCAGTCCGGTCAGAAGCGCAAGCCCGAAGTCGCGCGGAACGAAATAGGGCGTAACGAGAATGATCTCCTCTTGGGCTTGCTCGGCCAGCGGAAGAAGTTGGGGCCCGACATGCACGGACCGGTCGAGCGCGACTGTGGCGGAGATTTTGCGAGGCCGGTCGTAGACGGTCTGGGCGGGGGCCCACACCAGTTGGAGGGAACCGGACTCGGCCTTGCGGAGCAGGTCGGCGTCGCGCAGACGGCGGGCATACTCGGACTCCAGCGTCTTCAAGGTGTGTTTCAGAAGGAGGCGTCGGACCCTGCGCAGATCGCGCGCCCGCGGGCGCACCAAACGGAAGGCCGAGATGGGAATGGCCCATTCGCTGTTCCAGAACTCGTCGAAACAGGCCGAGACGTCGCGGGCGATGGGGCCGACGGCCAGAAGATCCATGTCCTTGAAATTGACCTGCGCGTGGGCTTCGAAATATTCATCGCCGATGTTGCGGCCGCCGACAATGGCGGCGGCGTTGTCAGCCACGAACATCTTGTTGTGCATGCGATGATTGAGGCGCGAGGGGTGGGTTACAAATTCGAGCAGACGCGAGATGCGTGACGAGCGGCGGCGGACAAAGGGGTTGAACACGCGGACCTCGATGCGCGGATGGATGTCGAACGTGGCAATGGCGAAGTCGCGGCCCAGCGTGGCGGTGTCGTCGAGAAGGAGCCGGACACGTACGCCGCGGTCGGCCGCCGCCAGCAAATGGTCCATGAACAGCTTGCCCGTGGTGTCGTCGTGAAGAATGTAATATTGGACGTCGAGCGTGCGTTCAGCGGCGTCGGCCAGAAGCGCGCGCGCAAGAAATGCGTCGAGGCCTGATTCGAGCAGGAGAAAACCCGACAAGCCGCCGTTGGCCGCCGAGGCTTCGGCAAACAGCCGCCCCAAATGCGTCGTTTCCGGATCGGGCAGCGCGTATGACGGGCGGGCCTTATACTTGGGACGCAGCGTGCGGCCGCCCAGCAGCGCCCATGCCAGCGCGCAAAGAAGACAGACAACAAGGGCGTAAAAAGGAAAGCCCATAGGAAAGAAGTTCTTTCATCAAGGACCCGCTGCAAAACCCGCGCGCAAGCGCGTGTTGGTGTACCGCTACAGTTTCTTTAGCGTGAAACTCCGAATCGCTCCGCCTGTGTGCCACGTGGCGACGCCGAACGGCTTGATGGGCGATTGTTCTTCCCAGACACTGAAGCGGTGCTCCTTGCGCTCGCACTCGATGACTTTGGCGTCGTCAATAAAGCACTGGATCAGGTCGTCGGTCACGCGCAGCCGGAAGCGATACCATTTTTTGTCCTCGAAGCTCATACCGGTGGAGGTCATGTTTTCCGAGGCGTTCATTTCGTCCACGTTCGAGAGGCCGACCACGCTGCCGCCCCAGCCGCCGTTGATCCATGTGCAGTGGGAATCGCCGACGGGAAATGTCATGCCGACGAAGAAGTCGCCGCCGCTGATTCGCATGGCCTCGAGCGAAACCTCATAGTTGGTCTTGGGGAAATCGCCCGTCCACTGGATGCCGGTCATCGGCGCGCCCTCTTCGAGATACAACACACCGTCTTTGACATAGACTTTCCCGTGGCTGGCAAAGTCGTACTTTTCCGGAATTGCCCAGCCGGTCAAGTCCTTGCCGTTGAAGAGGGGGATCGTGTCGGCGGAAGCCGCAGCAGAGGGCTGCGCCGCAGCAGCGTCGGCAAGGTTTTTCAGCCGGATGTTTTTGAACTCGACGAGCATCGGGGGGCCGACGTGCACCTGAAGGGCCAGAACACCAGAGGTGGCGGCGAAGCCCGGCTGATGGTCGGTAATGCGGCAGAGCGCAACACCGTTGACCTTTTCGGTGATCGTTGGGCCGCGGGCAATAATGGTCATTTCGTTCCATTCGCCTTCCTTGAAGGCCTTTTGAAGCTCGGCATCCTCGCCCAGCGAGCCCACGACCTTCTTGTTCCCTTTTTCGTCAATCACAACATCCTGGCCGCGCGTGGCCAGAATGCCGCGCTTTCTTTCCTCGTAGAACAGCCCCATGCGCTTGGCTTCCAGAATGTCGGCCTGATAGCCGGCGCAGACCCAGTTGCCCAAATCGCGGCTGCGCACCTGCACGCCGCTGTTGCCGTTGCGCAGTCGGAATTCAAGGCGCAGCTCAAAGTCGGCCGGGGTGCCGCCGCGCCAGATCAGAAACGAGTTGGCCTTGAGCGGATCATCGGCCGAGGTTTCGCCCCGAATGACACCGTCCTTGACCGACCAGAGTTTGGGATTGCCGTCCCAGCCGTCGAGATTCTTGCCATTGAAAATGGCGACGAAGCCGGATTCGGTTTCGGCGGCGGGAAGGGCAAACGCGTTGGCATACAAAGTAACGGCCAGAAGAATCGCCAGCCGCAGGGATGAAGTGGTGCGAGACATGGTTGTCCTCCTTTTGAAGTGGCATCGAACGAGACCTTATTAGAGAGGCGCCCGGCGTCTGTCCACAGACATTTTTGCACCGCGCCGGCGGGGATGTCTTCGGCAGGGCTGATGAAGCCGAGTCTTTCCAGCACGACCTCATGCAAAGACGCCATAAGGCACAAAAGAAAGGGATTTGAGAGTTTGCCAGAGGGGTGTGTATTCAAATAATCGGTTCGATTTTTCGGAGCCAACCAAGATTAGAAAAACGCTTTGTGACTTTGCCTCACGGCGTGAGACAAAGCCTTGAAAGATCAGCGGTGGAAGCACAGCTGCGAAAAACTCCTTGAAGCGCGGCGGCTTCCGCGCTTATGAAAGACCGTCGTTGCGGTGACGGTCGGAGTGCGCGTGATGCACTTGGCCGGCAGGGTCGGTGGAAATGATGGCAAAAAGGCCAGTCGTTTGGATTGTCCTCGCATTCCTTATAAGCGATACGCTGCCTGCTTGGGCGGCTCAGAAAGCGCCCCCCTATTTTGCTCCGCTGTGGAAGAATAATACACCCTATATCGCCCCCAATGATCCCGTGGTGATTGACCTCGATGCCGACGGCGCCAACGAGATTATTGTCAGCGACTCGAAAGGCCACCTTGCGGTTTTGTCCGGCGCAACCGGCAAGGTCGTATGGGAGTTGGTGCTGAAAGGGCTGAGCCTGACGGCGCCGGCGGTCGGGCACTTCTGGGGCGACCACAGTCTGGACGTGGCTGTGGCCGATAATCGCGGTTTTGTTCATCTCTACAACGGCGGCGACGGGCGGCTTCTGCAATTACTGACGCTGAAAACCTCAGTGGCCCTGCCGCCGACGGTTCTCCCGCCAAA
Organism: Candidatus Sumerlaeia bacterium; assembly: GCA_026415575.1. Classification (GTDB taxonomy): domain Bacteria; phylum Sumerlaeota; class Sumerlaeia; order JADFCW01; family JADFCW01; genus JADFCW01. The sequence goes on along the minus strand of JAOAGV010000118.1, from coordinate 1,273 downwards.
TCCGACCCGCAACCCCGACGGAAAGCTGCGGTTTGATCCCAACCAAAAAGATCATCTTCTGGTTCTTGATGAAGCCAATATCCTGCGATGCTTGGTCTTCGATCCGGATGGTGCCCAAGCCGGCATTATTTGGGAACATGCCCTGAACGGGGTTAGTCTGGCGTCGCCGTCGGTGGGCGACGTGGACGGCGACGGGCGGTTCGACGTGGTGGTCGGAGCCACGCAAAGCGCACAGGGGTTGCTGTATATTCTCCGCGGCGACGACGGCAAGATCATCGGCCCCGGCCCAAAGTCCTACGACTCGAACATCCTGACCATCGCCAGTCTGGCCGATGTCAATGGCGACGGGCGGGATGAGATTTTTTTCGGGACCAAGTCCTGCCACCTGCACGGCGTGCAGTTCGATTTGACATCCGGGCAGCTGGGGCCGTTCGGCCATTTTCCCGTGGGCACGGTTCAGGAGCCGGTGGGCGATCCCGTGATTTTCCTCGGCGGTGCGGCACCGACAATCTTGATCAGGACGCAGGCCCTGATTGTGGTCCGACCCATTGCAGGGGGTGGCAAGGAACAGGTCACGCAGGCCCCGATCTCCTCGATGCTGGGCTTGGCCTCGGGCGTGGCCAACGCGCGGCCGCGCATTGTCTTCGGCGATGAACTAAACGACATCTATGACTGGTATGCCGACGATATGGAAGAGAAGGTCAGCGTCAAGGTGCGCGCCGAAGTGCTGAAACTGACGCCCGTACTGGCCGACGTGGACGGCCAGCCGGGAGCCGAGTGCCTGTTCTGCTTTCCCGATCAGCAGCGGATTCGTCTGGTGACGTTTCCGGATTTTCCGGCCAATCCGGGCGACATCGTGTGGCAGACGCGCGGCGGCAACTTGTGGCGAACCGGCTGGCGCGACCCCCGCTATTATCAGGCGCTCGCGCAGCGATACGCCGACATTGCCGAACGGATCGAGAGTCTGCTGCAGCGAAGCGAGGCTGCGGCGGCGTCGGGCGACTGGCTGGGTCTGTCGGATGCCGCCTCGCAGGTGCTGGACATCAATCCGCGTCACACGGCCGCGCGCAAATACTATCGGCAGGCCTATGTGCGGTTGCATATCGTCCAGATTGCCACCGGGGCGGCAGCCGGCGCGGCAGTTCTTGCGGCGGTGTTCTATGCAGCCTTTCTGGCCGCCGTCCGCCGCACGGGACTGAAAAAGGCCACGGAACTGGTTAATCTTGGCCGGACCGATCAAGCCATTGATTTGCTGCACCGCCTGCATCGGCGG
>JAOAGV010000117.1 GCA_026415575.1 Candidatus Sumerlaeia bacterium | reverse complement strand
GGACTATTGGGCCAAGACGCACCGACGTGATCTGTTTAGCGAGCTTAGGTATATGTTGATGGAAATGGTCTTCATTAAATCGCTATATGAACATAACCGCAGGCTGTGGTATCGGTCGTTTCCGTTCCACTTTGGTTTGTATTTGCTGGCGGGGTTTGCCGGTTTGTTGATCCTCGAGGCGGTCTTGCATCTGGCCGGTGTTGCGTTTGCGGGACCCGAAATCTCTCCATGGGCCGGCGCTCTGAATGCTCTGACTGCCGGTGTCGGCGTTGTCGGCCTTTTGCTGGCTATTGGGGGCGGTGCGGGTCTGCTGTGGATGCGTCTGACCGACCCGGACTTGAAACCCTACACGAAGTTCTCTCACTTGTTTAATCTGGCATTCATCCTTGTGACATTGCTTCTGGTGGCCGGTGCGATGACTTTCCGTCAGCACCTGACTCCCTATCGCGACTATCTGGCCAGTCTGATCGTTTTCGACTTGAACGGGCCAATCGGCGGTCCCCTGACCACACTCTCTATTCTGGCGGTCTCGCTTTTGATTGCGTATATTCCCTTGACCCACATGTCCCATTTCTTCGTGAAGTGGTTCACATGGCACAAGATTCGTTGGGATGACGAGGCCAATGTGCGCGGCGGGCGCATTGAAAAGATGATCGAAAAAGCCCTCCAGTATCCCGTCAGCTGGTCGGCCGACCATGTTCAAGGAAACGGAAAGAAAACCTGGGCCGAAGTGGCAACAGAGGAGATACCCAAACGTGGATGACAAGAAAGCGTTTCAAGTCGAAGACATCAGCAAACCCGACGGTCCGCTGACCCATGTGGACAATGCAGACCTGATGCCGCTGCCGCCGCCGTTGAACAATCCGGCCGACGAGCCGGCTTGGCGCGAACTGACCCCCGCGGCCCGCGAAAAATATGCCGCCTGTCTGGATGACACCATCGTTCTCAATATCCCCAAGCCCAAAAATAAAGAGGAAGAACAGGCGCTCGTTCGCAAATTCCTCGACGGTCTGTCCAAGCTCTTCAGCAAAGAGGACAACTGGCCGTTCCTGCGCCCTTTCATGCTGAGCATCGAGCATTGCGCCGGCTGCCAGACGTGCTCGGCCGCCTGCCACATCTACGAGGCCAGCGGGAAGAATCCCGTCTACCGGCCTACGCTTCGGGGGGAAATCCTGCGCAGGATTTACCACAAATACCTCAAGCCCGGCGGCAAGTTCTTCGGCAAGTGGCGCCATGGCGACATAGACCTGACGTGGGCCACGGTCGTGCGGCTGGCCGAGCTCAGCTACCGCTGCAACCTCTGCCGGCGCTGTGCGCAGACCTGCCCTATCGGCGCCGACAACGGTCTGCTCGCGCGCGAAATCCGCAAACTGTTCAGCCAGGAACTGGGCATTCACACCGAAGAACTGCACGACAAGGGCACGGTTCTCCAACTCAAGGTCGGTTCCTCAACCGGCATGAACGCCCTCGTGGTCAAGGACAATCTGGAGTTCATTGACGAGGACACCAGCGAGCGAACCGGCATGACGATCAAGACCCCGTGGGACAAGGCCGGTGCTGACATTCTGCTGATTCATAACGCCGGCGAGATCCTGGCGTGGCCGGAAAATCCGGGCGCCTTTGCCGTCATCTTCGAGGCTGCAGGCATCAGCTGGACCCTGTCCAGCGAGCTCGCCGCCTACGACAGCGTGAACTACGGGTTGTTCTATGATGACGTGATGCTGGCGCGGGTGGCCCTCAAACAGGCGGAAGCGGCAAAGAAACTCGGCGTCAAGAAAATTATCCTCGGCGAATGCGGCCATGCCCACAAGGCCCTGACCGTCATCTCGGACCGCGTGCTGACGGGCGACCTCAACATCCCGCGCGAGAGCGCCTTCCCGCTTCTGCGCGATATCGTCATGAGCGGCCGCATCCGCTTCGATCCATCGCGCAACGACTTTCCCGTCACGCTGCACGACCCGTGCAACGTAACCCGGATGATGGGCATTATCGAGCCGCAACGGGAAATCCTGCGCAAGCTGTGTCCGAAATTCCGCGAGATGGAACCGCATGGCTGCAACAACTACTGCTGTGGCGGCGGCAGCGGCTTTGCCATCCACTCCAAGCACAATTTCGAGGACTGGCGGTTCAAAGTTGCGGGCCGAAAGAAACTCTCGCAGATTCTGACCGCCTTCGCCGACTGCCTTGATCCCTCCATTCACAAATATGTCTGCGCGCCATGCAGCAACTGCAAGGGCCAGATGCGCGACATGTTTAAGTACTACGGCCTGTGGGAAAAGCACTCCATCCTCTACGGCGGGCTGGTTGAGCTGATTGTCAATGCCATGGCGGACGTGAAGCCCGGCTTCATCGAATGGGAATGGCATTGAGAATGCCGCGGGCAAAAACAGAAAGCGGCTTGCCAGCCATTGCTTGTCAAAAGGGTTGTGTTTTGTGTTGCGCAAAGCCCAAGTGCCGAAATCAGCTATAGACCATAAACATAGGACGAGCGCGGGCAACGAATGCCCCCTTCTGGCGCATAGGGAGTATTTAATGTCGCTCCATTCGGGGTTTGCGTGACGCTAAACCCGTACAATCTTCGTGCATATAGAAGCCAAGAGAAATGAATATGAAAACTATACATGGAGGCTGTTGATTCGTTATAAGGTATTATAAAGCAAATATATACGCAATTATTTTGGCAAAGGGAAACCCTCCAAAACCCCAAGAAACTGCCCTGAATATGTATAGTTTATTTATACTTTCGGCGCTGAAACCGGAATCAAACTCCCGCCTCAAAGGCACAGTTTTATAATTATAAAACATTGATATAATGTAAATTACAAATCCACCTCCAATTATAACATATTATTTTGTGAAAACTGGCACAAACAGTGCTCTTATTTCGGCAGAACTCAGGAGGCTGAAGAAACAAGCCCTGATCATAAACTAAAACCAGAAAAGAGGGAATTCCGATGAAAACCAATCCCAAAATCCTCGTGGTGGACGATCAGCCCGCCGTGTGCGAAAGCGTGGGGAAAATTCTCCGCAAACGCGGAGCCAACATTGTCCAAGCCTTTGACGGCCAAGCGGCCATTGACCGGCTCGAACGCGATCAGTTCGACTTGGTGATCGCCGACCTGATGATGCCGCGCGTTTCGGGCATGGAGCTTCTCCGCTATGTTCGCCAGAACCATCCGAAGGTCGAGGTGGTGATGATCACCGGATTCGCCTCGATTGACTCGGCCGTAGAGGCGACCAAAATCGGTGCCGCCGGCTATGTGGCCAAGCCTTTCACGCCCGAAGAGCTGATGTCGGTGACCGAGCAGGCGCTGGCGCGGATTGCCGAGGCGCCGCCTAAGCCGGAAGCGCCGGCAGCAACGGAGGCGGGTGCGGCCATTGACGTGGACGAGCCGTTTGACCGCAAGGAAGTGGTGGCGGCCACCTCGGAAATGTTTGCGGACACCGTTGCGGCCAGCGACGTGCAGAGGGGAACGCCCATGGCCGACCCGATGTGGTGCCCGAAAGGCGAAATGGCGTGCAAAAAATATTTCAAGAGCGGCGTGTGCAAGAAGGATTGCCCGATTCGGATGCGCGAACGCAAACAGGCCACAAAGTCGCAAACGGTCTATTTGAGCCGGACGCAGGGCATCATTGACGTGGATATGCCGTTCAATTTCGAGGCCGTCGCCGCGGCTACCTCGCCGGCCTACGCGGCCGCGGTCAGCCGCTCGGACATCCCCGTTCATGTGGCGGGCTATGAACCCTATGTGGAAGGGTCGGACATTCTGGTGATAGACGACGAGCCGGTGGTCTGCAACAGCCTGCGGCGGATTCTCAGCCGCCACGGCCACCACGTGGATCAGGCTCTCGTTCCCGACGAGGGTTTGGAGAAGATTGGCTCGAAGAAATACGATCTGGTCCTGCTGGATTTGCGGATGCCGGGCCGCGACGGGATGGAAATGCTGAGCACGATCAAGCAGAAATGGCCCCAGACCAAGGTGATCATCGTAACGGGCTATGCGTCCATCGAGTCGGCGGTCGAGGCCACGCGCCGGGGAGCCTCGCACTACATCGCCAAGCCGTTCACCCCGGAGGAAGTGGCACGGGCAACCAGCGAGGTGCTCCAAGAGCAGGCAGCCTGATTGCTGAAGTCGAATTCGCGGGGAAGGGTAAGAAAAAAGGGACGGGTGCAAACGGGCCCGTCCCTTTGTCTGTTTTAGAGAAATCGCAAAGGCAAGAGTTGAGGTCGGAGAGAAATCGGATTGCACGGCGGCGTCCAAATCTAAAACCCATCCGCGGCGCAGCGACGCACGCAATGCAGGCCTTTCTGTTGACAGAGCGGCGTTTTTCAATGATATTCTTTAACAGATGATCGGGGGCCCACCGCAAAGAACAGACTTCAGAAGTATCGAATTGGACCCACAATGAGGACCTTGCCTCTTGCCTTCCTAATTCTTGCCGCGTTCCTCTTTCTGTTTGCCTTTCCCGCCAGCGCGGCCGACAGCGATGTCGTCATCAACGAAATCATGTATCATCCGGACACCGACTGTGAGAAAGAGGAGTTTATCGAGCTGTACAACCGCAGCACAACCGAGGCGGTTAACCTTGCCGGGTGGCGCTTTTCCGAGGGTGTGACTTTTGCCTTTCCCACCGGCACCGTTCTCCCGCCCCAAGGCTACCTTGTCGTCTGCGAAAACATTCCCGCCTTTCTGAGCTACTACAGCACGCCGAGCATCACGCTGCTGGGGCCTTGGTCGGGCAAACTGGCCAACGACGGCGAAGACATCCGGCTGGTCAATGCCGCGTCCACTTTGATTGACGTGGTCCGCTACAACGACAAGCGACCTTGGCCGATTTCACCGGACGGCGGCGGGCCCTCGCTCGAACTGGTCAATCCCAACGACGATAACACTTCGGCGGGGGCGTGGCGCGCGGCCACAGCCAATTGGTTCACCACCACTTGGCGGCGCTACGAGATCACAGGCGTTCCGGCCAGCCGCGAAGTCTATTTTTATCTCGACAGCGCCGGCGAGTGTCTCATTGACGAGGTCGAGCTGCGCGAGACACTTAATCCGGCGACCAACTACATCCTCAACGGCAGTTTCGAGACTGGCGCGCCACTGCAATGGACGGCGACGGGGAGCCATGCCGCATCGGGTCGAACTACGGCCGACGCTTACGCCGGCTGGGCGTGCCTGCGACTTTCGGCCAACAGCGCCGGCGGGGCGTTCAGCGGACAGGTCTGGCAGCAATGTGCGCCGATAACACTCGGCGGGCCGCAATACACCCTGTCGTTCTGGGTCAAAGGGCTGCGGCCGGGCATGGTGCTTCGCGCGGGAGTTCGCGGCGCGCCGGCAACTTGGGCGCCAACCAATTCCGTGGACATCGGGACAGCCCCCGGCGGCGGCCACAGCTTTGACGCCGGCACGCAAACTTGGCGCGTCTGGGGCTCCGGCTCGGATATTTGGGGCACGACCGACAATTTCCATTTCTCCTACGCCACGTTGACCGGCGACGGCTCGCTGGAGGCCGACGTGGCGAGGGTTTCCAACCCCGGCGGCTATGCCGCTGCCCTCGGCGGCATCATGATCCGCGAGTCCACGGCCAATAACAGCAAGTATGCCTGCATTCATCTGCGCTGGAGCGGCGGCGTCAATTTCTTCTATCGCGCGACGACCGGCGGGAGCGCTGCCAGCATCGCCGGACCGGCCACAGCCGGTCCCGTGCCATTGCGTCTGACGCGCCTCGGCAACCGTTTCATCGCCGAAGCCGACACCGGCGGCGGCTGGGCGCAGGTGGCGGCAACCACGATCACGATGAACAGTTCGGTGCTGATCGGCTTTGCCGTTTGCTCCTATGACAATACGGCGCCAAACTCGGACCTTGCGACCTACGACTTTGTGCAGCCGGAAGGGGCGGCCTCGCCCGGGTTCTACACCGAGGTGCGCGTTCCCGGTTTCTACGCCACGCCCGGCGCGCGCAACTCGGTCTGGGCCGCCAACACGCCGCCCTACATTCGAAACGTGGACACATCGCCTGACCAGCCGAGGTCGGCCGATCCCATTGTGGTGCGCGCGAAAATCACCGACGCCGACGGCATTGCTTCCGCTGTCCTGCAATATCAGCTGGTCCGGCCGGGCCGCTATATCCGGCTCGGCGATCCGGCCTATCAGACCAGTTGGACCGCCGTGGCAATGATCCCAGCCACCACGCCGACCTACTACATCGCCGCGATTCCTGCCCAGCCCCATCGAACGCTGGTCCGCTATCGTGTGGCTGCACAGGACGGCGCGGGTCGGACCACCACCGTACCCTATCCCGACGACAGCGAGCCGAATTACGCGCGGTTTGTCTATGACGGCGTGCCCAACTATGTCGCCTCGCCCAACCCGGCGTGGACCACCTGCACGGCGCGCACCCACACTGTCTTGACGAAAGTGCCCGTGTTCCACCTCATTGCCAACGCGGCCGACACCAGCGAGGCGCAGTCGGTTACGATCACCGACAAGATCGAGCGCCGGCAGTTCAAGTGGTATGGCACGGTCTATTTCAACGGCAAAGTCTATGACCACATCCGGTATCGCATGCGCGGGGGCACGTGGCGATACCGCTACCAGAAGCGCATGTGGAAGTTTCGGTTCAATCGGGGCCATCGCCTCGAGTTTATCCGCAACGATGGAACGAAGTATGAGTCGGAGCTGCGCACGCTCAATTTGCTGTCATGTTTCCAGCCGCCGGGCAACGTCCCGTCGTGGCTGTGGCTGGCCCCGCCGCTGGGGCGCGGCTATCATACCAACTCGCAGCGGGGCGAGGCGGGCATTGTGGAGCGCGCCTCCTATTGGCTCTTGCAGCAAGTCGGCGGCCTTGCGCCCGAGTGCACATGGATTCACTACCGGATTGTGGACGAGACCGGCGAGACGGGCGCCAATCAGTATGCGGGCGATTTCTTCGGCCTCTTCCTTGCTGTTCAGGGAATGGATGAGAGTCTGTTGGAGATGAACAACCGGCCGCCGGGCAATCTATATAAGATTGACTCGTTCGGAGCCGCTCCGGGCGAACCGCCTTGGGATCAGGAGGCCGTGGACTGCTCGCTGCCGGCCAACGACATCATCGAATTCCGGCGGCAATACGGTCCCAAGAGCGGCTATCCCACGCCCACCAAGCAGTGGTGGGAACAGAACTTCGACCTCGACTCTTATTTTTCCTGCCGGGCCGTCATTGACTGCATCCATCACGGCGATCTCTACGACACGACAACCTACGACGGCGTTGGAACCGGAAAAAACTACTATTACTACCACAATTCCGCCACGGGCAAATGGGAGTTCACCTTCTGGGACGTGGACCTGACATTCGGGACGGATCACGGGGCGGGCAGCAGCCCCTTCCGCGATCGCGTGGTTCGGCGCTATGCCCTCGACCCGGGCGGATCGCCCGACTTTCAGGCGTTCGAGATCGCCTACAAGAACCGTCTGCGCGAGGTCATCCAACTTTTGTTCTGCGAGGAAAAGTTCTTCCCCAAACTCGACGAATGGCGAAACCTGCTGGTCGAAATCTCCGAGGCCGACCGCGACCGGTGGGACTACGCCCCCCAGACGGGCCCCGACGATGACAATTTCACCTGGTCCAGCCTTGACCGCCGAACGCCGCCCCCGCCGCCTTTCCACGGAAAATTCCCCCCAATCACGCAGACCAGCCCGACCTACGGCCCCATTGCGATTGACGTCCGCCTTGCCGACATCAAGGATTGGATCCGCAACCGCATCAACTGGCTGACCAATCCGCCGCGGACGTGGTGGCTCGAACGCGCCCAAGCCTGGCCGGCCACCACCTGTTGGGACCCCGACATTCCTTCGACGCCCACCCTGACCGCCCCGCCCGCGGTGCTTGTAGTGAGCGCCGGCTCGCCTGTTCTTCTCCTCTCGTCGCCCTTCAGCGATCCCAACGGCGAACCTCACACGGCGTCGAAATGGATCGCCACGCGCGCCGGCGGCAATGAATTGAAGCCCGACTGGTCGAGCGGGGTCACCACACAAGGGCTGACCGCCGCTGCGATTCCGGCGGGCGTGCTCCGGCCGGGCACGTACTGGCTGCGTGTGCGCCACAGCGACAGCACCAGCCGCTGGTCGTGGTGGTCGGCGCTCCGCCCACTGTCGGTCGGCCAGTCCAGCGGCAGCATCGTGATCAACTCCGGAGCACCGCTGACCACGCGCACAGCGGTAACGCTTTCCCTCTCGGCGCAAAGCACCGCACCGGTTGTGCAGATGCAATTCAGCAACGACGGTGCGGCTTGGAGCGCGTGGCAGCCCTTTGGCGCCACCGCCGCATGGACGCTGTCGTCGGGCGACGGAACCAAGGTTGTCTATTTCCGCTTCAAGGACAGTAATGGAACCAACTCGCCCGCCCACGCCGACAGTATTCTTCTCGACACGACAGGGCCAACGGGCAGCATTATCATCGCCGGCGGTGCGGCCGCCACCAACACCCGTTTCGTCGGCTTGACGCTTTCAGCAACCGACAGCGTGAGTACCGTGGCACAAATGCGTTTCAGCAACGACGGCGTGACTTGGAGCGCGTGGCAGGCCTATGCCACCGCCGAAGTGTGGACGCTTTCTTCGGGTGACGGCATCAAAACCGTTTATGTGCAGTTTAAAGATACCGCCGGCAACGTCTCGGTCGCATACACGGACACGATTCGCTTGGACACCACGCCACCCGCCGGCAGCGTTGTCATCAATTCCGGCGCCGCATGGACCAACACCCTTTCGGCGACTTTGACGCTTTCCGCCACCGACGCCGGAAGCGGCGTGGCGCTCATGCGGTTTAGCAACAACGGAACAGACTGGAGCCCATGGGAGCCTTATGCGGCCAGCAAGGCATGGACGCTGGCCGCTGGCGAGGGCCAGAAAACCGTCTATGTGCAGTTCTACGATGCTGTCGGGAATATCTCCGGCAGTTTTACCGACACGATCGGGTTGGATACGGTGGCGCCGACCGGCAGCATCGTCATCAACGACGGCGCCGCCACCACGTCCCTCGCGGCCGTAACCCTCCGACTCACCGCGTCGGACACCGGCAGTGGCGGCGTGCAGATGCGCTTCAGCAACGAGGGGACGACGTGGAGCACGTGGCAGGCGTTTGCATCGCAGAAGGCGTGGAACCTGCTCGCGGGCACCGGACTGCGCATCGTCTATGTGCAGTATCGCGACGCGGCGGGCAATCTGTCCTTCCTGTATAGCGACACGATCTACCTCGATCCCAACTATCGGACGCGCGCGGAGCGGTGGGAATTATACCGATAGTTCTGCAAGTTGCAATTGACGGAAATCGAACGCCAAAAGCATGCAGTTCCCGGCACATTTGACTTGAAGGCCTGCTGGAAACCTGTCGGAAACCGTACGTAATTTCCGCTTGAGTTTGAGCGAGTGATTGGTGTGGACCATCCCCCCCGCAACGGGGTCTGTGCCCATTTCACGCGGCACTCCAAAATATTTCCCGACAGAGTCCTCGACGGAGCCCTGTGACATTTGGGGTTGACGGTAGGCGGTCGGTGCGGCACATAGGCCGATAAGCATGTGCGGGCAAAATCGCAGAGTTGCGGTTTTTTCCGCCGCAATTCGGAGCAAACCCATGGCGCGAAAAAGCGAGAACGCGACAGTGGCCCGGCTCGAGGCCAACATCGCGTCGGTCATCAAGGGCAAATCGGAAAGCATCCGCATGATCATCATCGGATTGCTGGCGCGGGGCCATATTCTGATCGAAGATGTTCCGGGAGTGGGCAAGACCACTTTGGCGCAGCTGCTGGCCCGCTCGATCAGCTGCTCGTTCCGGCGTATTCAATTCACCAGCGATCTGCTGCCCTCGGACATATTGGGGGTTTCGATTTACGACAGGGACAAGAAGGAATTCCAGTTCAAGCCCGGCCCGATCTTCGCCAACGTCGTAGTGGCCGACGAGATCAACCGCACTACGCCGAAGACGCAGTCGGCGCTGCTGGAAGCCATGAACGTCGCGCAGGTCTCGATAGACGGAATCACGCATACGCTGCCGCAGCCGTTCTTGGTCATTGCCACGCAGAATCCGATCGAGTTTCACGGCACCTTTCCGCTGCCGCGCTCGCAAATGGACCGCTTCCTCATGCGCATTCGGCTCGGCTATCCGTCCCCCGAACACGAGGTGGTGATTCTCAAGGAGCAAAAGGCCCTTGGCCGCGTGCCGCATGTCGAGCCGGTTCTGACCGCCGACGAGGTGGTAACCATGCAGGAGGCGGTCACGCAGGTCAAAGTGGACGACGACTTGTTGGACTATATCACGCGGGCGGCGCAGGCCACGCGGCAATCGCCGAAAATCGAGCTGGGCGTGAGCACGCGCGGGGCGCTGGCGCTGCGCCAAAGCGCGCAGGCACGCGCCTATGTCCATGGGCGCGATTACGTCATCCCCGACGACATCAAGGACATGATCAGCCCGGTCTGGGCACACCGTATTCAGGTGGCGCAGACGTTCGAGGGAACGGGAATCGGCCAGCACGACGACGAAGTCATCCTGCAGGAAGTACTCAGCCAAGTCGAGGTGCCGCTATAAGCGGAGGGCCGCGCGAATGGACTGCAGACGGGAAAGACCCTATGACGCGCAAAACGGAACGGTTGACGGATAACGCACGGAACCTTTGCTTTGCTTTCCGAATTTTCCTTCTCGTCGCCGCCGGTCTGACCGCACTCCGCCCCGCTGCTGCCGGCGCTCCGGTCAACCGCGTGGGCGACTGGCCCACATCGGCCGTCTCAACACCCGACTTTCTTGAATTGCGCTACGAGTGGCCGGCCAAGGATCAGGAGCCGCGCAGATTTCTCGTCCTTGTGCCGCCCGGCCGCCCACTGGAACCCGAGGTCCTCGAAGCCGACGCCGAACTGATCTCCCCTCTCGCCGTCACCAGCGACAGCCTGACCAATCCGGCACAGTGGATGAATACGCACCCGATCGAACGCGGCCGCATGTTCGCCAGCGAAGACCTCGGTTACCTGCGCCACTATCGTCTGGTGGAAATCCGGATTGCCCCGCTGCTGCATGGCCCGAACGTCAATCACCGTATCACAAAAATGCGTTGGGTGTATCGCTGGAAACCGCCTTATCGGCCGGCTCGCGGATTTGAGGACGCCATAACCCGCCGCCGCGATCAGGGCTACGCCGCCGTGCTGTCGCGCCTCGTGGTCAACCCCGACGCCATCGGACTGTATGCCGATCCCAATCCGCCCGAAGGCGAGATTCCCGAACCGCGCGACGGGCTGACCTTTGCCCGGCTGGCCGGCGGCAACCAGCGGCCGCTCCTGCGGCTCAGCGTGGACCGCAAGGCCCTGTATCGGCTGAACCTTGCCGAGTTGGCGCGCTTGACGCAAGGCGCGCCGCTGCAACTCGAACACGTGCAATTGTACTATTGCGGACAGCCGACTCCGCTATACCTTCACCGCGAAACCGGCCAAGCAACCGGCGGCGAATTGATTTTCTACGGGGCACCGTCCGACAGCAAGTACACGCGCACGAACTGCTATTGGCTGGCCGAAGACCCCCAGAGCAAGCCCGTGCGGATGGCCGAGGCGCGCGTCGAAGACGCATGGCGGAATCTGCCGCCCCAACCGACCTTTCCCGAAGCGCTGGTCATCGAACAGGACCGCGACCTGATCATCCATGCAGACAACTTCCTCACCATTTTGGATTTCAACTGGGTGTGGGGCGAAATCCCGCCCGCCGACCAGCCGGCCTCGATTACGGCGCTGGTGCGCCGCGCGCCGGAAACCAAACCGTGGTTCACGGCAACCACCTTTTCGCTGCCCGGTCTGGCCGACTCCGGCGGGCAGACTTATTTTGATGTATCGTTTTATATGAGTTCGCCGCAGCTGGTCCAGCCCGCCCAGCTCGAAGTCCGTATCAACGGCGGCAGTCCCCAGCCAGTCTCGCTCCATGAATCGAAAGACCGCACGAAACGGATCGCAATGGCCAATGCGCTCCTTCACGAAACATCCAATACGATCGAGATTCGATTTGCGCCCGGCCGGATACCCGCCGGCGAGAGCATCTACTTCGACCGGCTGGTCGCCCACTATCGCCGCCGGTTCGACGGCATCTCAGGCGGGTTCACCTTTTCTGCCGACCCGCCGACCTCGACCGGCTGGCGGCACTATGCCGTGCGCGGCAGCCGATTGCCCCGGCCGATTATCTTGGACGTGGGCGACATGGTACGCCCGCGTGTCATTGCCCACGAACGCGACGCGGATGGCACGCTGCATTTCGGCCAGCAGGAGACGCGTCAGGCTGTCTATAGCATCCTCTCGCTCGATGATATTTCGACGCCGACGGTCGAGCTGACGCGCGATTGGACGGATGTCAGCACGCAATCCACGCCGGTGGACTACCTGATCATTTCCCACCGCGACTTTCTCGACCTGCTCGCGCCCCTTGTCCAGTCGTTGAGCTCGGCCGGCTGGCGGGTGCGTCTTGTGGACATTGACAGCGTGTATGCGTCGTTTTCGTGGGGGCTTTCCGGCCCGACCGCCATCAAGGCCTTTCTGGCCCATGCGTTGCGGAACTGGCCGGGCGGCGGCCCCGCCTATGTGCTGCTGGTCGGCGACAGCACCAGCGACTATCGCGGCGATTTCCGCAATGCCGTGAAAAACTTCGTCCCTACCTACACCTATCAACGGGGCACCCGGCAGGAAAAATGGGCCTCCGAACACTGGTTCACGACCCTGTGCGGCCCCGACGAAATGCCGGATATTATCCTTGGACGGCTCTCGGTCAACAGCCGCGAGGATGCCAAGACGGTCATCGAGAAAGTGGTGCGCTATCGCGACCGGCCGGTGTTTGATCTGTGGCGGGCGCGCGCCACCTACATCGCCGACGAAGGAGCGTCGTTCCGCGAGGACGCCGAAAAACTCTGCGGGCAGATGCGGCCGCCGGCGTTGATCGGCCGGCGCCTCTATCTCGAAGAAATGCCTTGGGAAGACAATTTCTATCTGCCGCCCGAGGTGGTCGAGGCCGACCGTGCCAAAGTCAGTCCGGTGACCACGACCCGAATCCTCGACCTCTTCAACGAGGGCACTGCTTTTCTCTCTTACAACGGCCACGGCTCGCCCAACATCTGGTCGAACTCCCGCATCTGGTTCGGCGGCGATTCACCCAACAGCGACATCCGGCTGCTTCGCAACGGCGACCGCCTGCCGTTTATTGTCAATCTGACCTGCAACAGCGGTGCCATTGACTACCCCGACCCGCCGTGGAACTTGTGCATCTCCGAGGATTTCATGCGGTGTCCGACGGGTGGGGCCATCGGCTTGTTTGTTCCTTCCGGGCCGGGCGATCCCAACACACACATGCGCTTTTCCGAGGAGTTGCATCAGGCGCTGTATCGGGAAAACCTTCGCAACCTTGGCGACATCGTGACTCTAACTCAGGCGAGGTATGTGCTCCGTCGCTATCCGGGCGACATGGCCGAGTTGGTCAAGATGTTTCTATTTCTCGGCGAGCCGGCCTGCCCCCTGCAATTTCCCGACAGCGAGTTTGCCATCGAGGCCGACCGCCGCGTGCTCGATGCCGCAACCGGCGGTCTGATCCGTATCTCAGGGCAAGCCCCTTTGAGTTCGCCGATGCAGGGCAAGCTCGCGCTGTTTACGCCGCGCGACGAAGAACGCTTTTCCGCGCCGCTGACCTTCGCACCAGACGGGCGCTTTGAAAGTCGGATTATGGTTCCCGCCAGCGATGAGACGGGCAGTTGGACCGTTCGCGCTTATATCTGGAACGAGGCTTCACGGCGCGACGCTCTTGGTTGGACGCGTCTCAACGTGGTCCGCCCCGATGTGGCCATTACACGTCTGGAAACCGAAACGCCCCCGACGGCGCTTCGTGACGGCGAGCCCGCCAATGTGGTGTGCACGGTAACCAACCGCTCGCTGCTTCCTGTGGCTGACGCCCGGCTGGAAGTGTACGAAGTGCGGCGCACCGGCCGCACTCTGGTGGGCAGGGCGACAGTGTCGCTGGCCGGTCTGGGATATAAAGATTTCACGTTCCCTTGGAAGCCGGCCGCAGGCTTTGTTCGGTTGGAATCTGAGTTGTCCGGCCCGCGCGCGGCAATTGGAACACCTGCGCCGGAAAACCGCCGCAGGGTGCGTGACCTGGCAATTGCGGACAAGAACAAACCCTCTGCTGTGGATGTTGGGCCTGTGCCGGTTGCTGTGGCGCTGACTCCCGCCGGAACGGGTTGCGAACGGCGCAGTACCGTCACCTTCGGCTGTGTAGGTGCCCAAGGGGTGACCAGTGTGACTGTAGAACTGCGCGACGACAGCACGTCGCCGCAGGTGCAGTTTATCGGCGCGCTCATGCCCTCGGAAATCCGGTCGGCGGCGTTCCTGCGCACGCTGGACAGAGCGGTCCTGCCGCGTGAATATCATCTAACGCTCCGCTACTTCGACACGGCCACGTCGCAGATGGCCGTGCAGGAATTTCGGCAGACTGTCTCGCCCGGTGACTTTCCTGATTTGGTCATACTCGGCGACCAGATTGTGTTTCGCGATCGCGGCAATGAAATCGCCTTTCATGATCCGCGCCCCACCGACGGACATACGGTCTTCATCACGGTGCCTGTGCGCAACTATGGC
>JAOAGV010000116.1 GCA_026415575.1 Candidatus Sumerlaeia bacterium | reverse complement strand
AACGTGCACCGGCAGGTCATGGCGTTTTGACCACCGCCACGACGTTCGCCCCATCGCCGCAAGCAACGCCAGATACACCGCCCCGCCGAGCAAGCCGATCTCCGCCATCAGGTGGGGCCAGTGGCAATCAATGCTGGAATACTCGTCGAAGTCGTAGTTGATAAAGCCATGTTGCAGGGCTACGGGCGAATCCAGAAGCGTGGCGGCGTAGCCGCCGAACCGCCCGGGCCCGCAGCCCAAGAGCGGAGATTCCAGAAGAATTTCGCCGCAGATGCGGTAGCCCTCGCGCCGGACGCTTCGCGGCGATTCGATATAGGTCGCAAACTGCTTCCGCACATTTTCCATTCCATACTCGCCGAGGTTCACCATCGCCAAGGCTCCGGCCACCGCGTAGGGCGCAAGGAGCCACGGGCGCTTGCGAAGCAGAACCATGCCCACGACCAAACCCAGCGCAAGGATCGTCTTAACTAGCATGGTCAGGCCGACAGCGACCAAGGCCGCCGCCGCAAGAGCCAAGTAGATCAACCGCGGCGAATACACATACATGCTCACGCACAGGACAGTCAGGAGCGACATGGTTTGTCCGAGAAAAACCGGATGGGTAAAAATGGAGCGCACGCGAACAATGCCAAAGCGGTGGTCCTTCGGCAGCCCCAGCAAGTTATACGTCAGATCGCCGGTAAAGAATTGAAAAAACGCAAACCCCAGCACCGCACCGAGAACAACAAGCAAGAACCGCCACGTGCGCACATAGCCGCGCATGTCCAACCGAATCGAAGCTGCCAAGAAAAAGAACACAAAGTTCTTGAACATCACATATAACCCGACCGCCATCTCGCGCGCGCGCAGACCTTGGAGAATCCCCGACAGCACGCACACCGCGAGAAGTCCTGCAAACAGACGCCCATGGGGAATTTGGTTCAGGCGCAGAACTGGAAGGAAGGCCTCGGCAAGGAGTGCTCCGTAGAAAAACATGATCAGCACGTCGTCGCCCTGCTTGACCAGTGTCGCCAACAACTCATTGACTGGCGTGAGCCGCTTGACCAGCAAATCTTGAAACAGAAAGAAAATAAACAGTACAGCGACGATCCACTCGCGCCGAAAGAAGAACAACGCCAAAAACACTATGCCCGCTGCGGCACCGACAGAAAGGCGCGGGTCGGCCGCAGCCATCGCGGCAATTCCGGCCGCAAGCGCCAGCGCCGCCCATCGCCCGGCAGGAGTCGTCAGTTTATTCAGTGAAATTTGTCCGGCTTGCATGAATGCGTATAACTTGGTTGCGCGAGGATGTTTTCCTGGAGCCAAACCATGTTGGTCCTATGGTGCCGGCTGTGCTTCAACGTTGACGAGAATGGAGATTCGATTTCCGTTTGCCGCCCGCGTAGTCCAAACTTCAGTTTGCCAAAAGTTTTTCCTGCTTTTGTGGTCTTGCGATGTTGCATCTACCGTGCGTCGAAAACCCCGCGGAAGCGGACCATGCGTAAATCTGAAATTTGAACTGCGAGCGATTTCCATCAAACCGCCCCGAAAGCATTATGTGGTGCCGGCGGCTCGGCGCGAGGGCAAGGTTTTTAGAAACGCCCATGCACTGGCCACAATGTCGTCCAAGTCGGGCCGGCGACAGACAAATCCCAAAATATCTCTGGCGCGCGAGGCATTGGCCACCAACTGCGGCTGATCGCCCGGTTGGGCCTCGACCTCGACTATGGGCACCTGCCGGCCCAGCACGCGCCCCACAGCGGCGACCACCTCGCGCACCGAATGGCCGCGCCCTGTTCCCAGATTCAGTTCCAGCGACGGGCCGCCGGCCAGCAAGCGCTCGATGGCCAAGACGTGGGCGCGCGCCAAGTCTTCGACGTGAATGTAGTCGCGGATACACGTGCCGTCGGGCGTCGGATGGTTCGTGCCGAAGATGCGAAGCGGCCGGCCTGAAACCGCCGCTTCAATCGCCAGCGGGATCAGGTGGCTTTCGGGCTGATGCCACTCGCCCAGCCGTCCGTCGTTGTCGCCGCCGGCTGCATTGAAGTAGCGCAGCGCAGCATAGCGTATTCCATAGGCCGCGGCGTAGTCGCGCAGCAGCCACTCGCCGATGAGCTTGGTCCGCCCATAAGGACTGATGGGCGACTGGGGGTGGTTTTCATCAATGGGGACATACTGGGGAACGCCATAGGTGGCACAGGACGAGGAGAAGACAAACGCTTTGACGCCGGTATCGCGGCAGGCATTAAGGAACGCGATCAATCCGCCGACATTGTTTTCATAGAACTTGGCGGGGTTGGCCACGGACTCGCGCGCCTCGATGCAGGCGGCAAAGTGGATGACCGCTTCAACCTTGTTTTCCCGCAAAACCGACCGCGCCAGAGTGCCGTCGCGGATGTCGCCGACGATCAGTTCGCCTTGGGCCAGTTCTCGATGGCCGGTGCTGAGATTGTCATAGGCGATTGCACGATGACCCGCGGATAAAAGGGCGCGGCAAGTGAAGGTGCCGATGTATCCCGCGCCGCCCGGAACCAATACTGTTGCCACTGCTGCACCTGAGAAATGGGTTTATGGAATGAACTATAATGGAACTATAATTAAGCCGGACACCTCGGATGCGTTGGACAGGTCGGACGAGTCAGACAGGTCAGACCATGGCTATGCCGTGTTACCGGACGCTTTTCATTCTGCGCCCTGCTGGCGCAAATGTTCCCGCCCAATGAACAAAAGACTGAACAGCGCGAGAGCGCAAACCCAAGCCACGCCTACAATCAACGTGCGCTGCGGCTTAATCTTTGACTCGGGCCGGACGGCGCGGAAGGCCAAATAAAGATCGCCCGACACTTCCAGTTCCGTCACGCGCGCTTCCTCATACTTGGTTGCAAGCGTGGCGTAGATGTTTTTCACGCTGAGCAGGTCGCGCTGCAATCGTTCCCGTTCGAGGTCTTTGGCCACCGTGTAAGCGGTGAGCGCGAGTGCGGCGCTGGTCAGGCGGTCCACCTGCGTCTGGGCGTTGGCGATTTCCTCGCGCAGCCGCGAGACCTCGCTTTCCTGCTGCATGATGTCCCGGCTGATGCCGAGAAAGACTTGGAACAGTGTATCGTAGCGGTCGCGCGCCATCTGCATTTCATTACTCAGGTTCTGGGCGGTTTGAGTTTGCTTGACCACGACCTCATCCAGTTGGTCCTGTTCTTCGCGCAGTTGTTTGAGCAAGGTTTCATAGGCTTGAATACGCGCTTCGAGCGAGGCCACTTCCGGTTTGAAATACTGAATGCGGCCTTGGAGCGACAGCCATAGCGGATTGACTTCCTCGGCGGCCAGCGATTGTTTGGTCAGGCTCTCCAGCGATTCGGGATTTGCCGCCTTGGCCGCCCACAGAGCATCATCGGTAATGGCCTTGCGAACCACCAGCCGTTCAGGAACGGACTTCGAGGTTGCTTCCAAGTCGGCAAGTTTCGCCTTGTAGGTGGCCAGTGACAGCTTCATCTCCTCGATGTCCTGCTCGAAACGGGTAATTTTGTTGATCAGAATATCATATTGGCGGCGTGTGACATCCACCTTCTGGCGCGTTTTGTAGCTGATATAGGCCTGCGTTTTGGCCGCCAGATCGTTGCGGGCAAGCAGGAACTGGCGGGGCAGCGGCTCAGTGGTGTCCACGGGAATTGCAAGCGCCGGGCCCGTGGTGGCAGAGCCGTTGAGTGTGCCCAGCCAAACGCCGTTGATAAAAAACGAGGCGTACTTGCGCTTGAGGTCCTCGACGCGTGTTTGGGCCACGGCATACTGCAGGCGCAGGCTTTCGAGATTGTCCTGTTCCGAGGCCAGCTGCATCCGCGTCATTTCGAGCTCGGCCTTGCGTTCAATCAGCTGGGCTGTGCTGTCAAACGCCTTGAGCGCATCCTCTTTGACGGCCAGCGTCCGCGTCGTGTCTGCAAACTGCTTGCGAATCCGCTCGTTGACGGCTTCGAGCACGGCACTCTTGATGCGCCACGAGGCCGAGGTGGCGAGGTCGGCCCACAGGTTGGCGATTCGTTCGCACAGTTCGGGCGAGCGGTCTTCGACCTGAAGCAGGAGCATCGGCGCGTAGGTGGTCTCGCGTTGGCTGGGCCGGCGGGTCAGCGCGACATTCATCTGGTTGCGCAGCTTCTCAACCGTGATGTCGTCGAGGCCGGCCTTGAGTTTGACTTCCTCAACCAGCGCCGGCGCCCGAAGCATCTTTTCATAGATGTCCACATCCAGCGGCGGCTGTTCGAGCGACGAGCTTTTATACGGCGACGGATTGATTAGCAACACCGCTTCGGCCCGATAGGTCTCGGGAATGAACAGCGAAATCACCCCCGCAAGAAACGCGACAGCGAAACTCCAGGCCGCAATGCTTTTCCACTGGCTGGTCAAGATGCGGACGGTATCCAAAGCCGCGGTCGTTCTTGCTGATTCTGGGTTTTCCACGGTGTTCCTCCGCTCCTTGCGCAGCCGGAGACTCATCGCCGGCGCTCTTCGCAGACCATGACAAAACAGCCGATGCCTACCGAAGGCCTGCTTGCACCGTCAAGCGAAAAGCCCGACGTGCGAGACATCAATTCTGCTGCGCACCGCCCGCCAATCCTACCATCCAGTCGGGTGCATCTCCCGAAATCGGGAGAAGGTTCCCACAGGCGCAAGCAAGACTGCTGCCTAATGCCGGAAAAATCCCCGCGCACCGCCCCAAGGGCTTTGGACTGCGGCAGCAAGGCTGTCGCATTGCTGAAAATTGTCCGTTGTCGGACAAAGCGTCGGCACTGGGGAAAGAAGCCACGCTTGGCGGGTTTGAGTTTGGCCCGAAAGAAAGCGGCAGTATGGCTGCCGCAGTCCAAAGCGTCGGCCGAATCGAACGACCTTCACCCCGATTTCGAGAGAAACTCCCCATCCTGTCTTCTTCTGCACTCCCTATTTGCCTTCCTTTGCGCATGCTGCTATAGTTCGATACTGGAGACATGCAAGAATGGGTGTGCTGCTTCTTTTTGCGCGCGAAAAAAACTGCCACAACAGCATTGTAACGCTGCTGGGGGCACTCGAACGCGAAGGCTTGGCCGGCCAATGTGCCGTTCGGCTGACTTCTCACGCCAGATTGATTGAAGACTATGCGGAGGCCGCCGCGTCGGCCGACCGCGTTCTGGTCGGCCTTTCGATGGCTACCGCCGACGCCCCGCGTCTTGTTGCGCTACTGCGCGATTTGCGGCCGCATCTGCGCCCGAACGACTTGGTCCTTGCCGGCGGCCCGCATTCGACCGCCGAAGATGAGGCCGTGCTGGCCGCCGGTGCGGATGTCGTCTTTCGTGGCGAGGCCGACCGCTCGTTTCCCCAGTTTGTGCAGGCTGTGGTGACCGGGGGCAACTGGCGGGATTGTCCGGGGCTAACCTTCCGGAACGCAGGGCAGATCGTGCGGACGCCGCCGCCAGAGCCGGTTGCTCTCGATGAGGTTCGCTCGCGCTTTCAATCGCCGCGCCTGATTGGTTCGCTCGAAATTACGCGCGGCTGCCCCTATGGCTGCGGCTTCTGCCAGACACCGCGGCTGTGGGGCCGCACACCCCGCCACCGGTCGCTCGAAAGTATTTTGGACGAACTGCCCCACTACCGCCATTCCGGTTATGTGCGGTTTCTTTCGCCGAATGCGTTCGGGTGGCAGGCCCGACGGCCGGCAGAGCCGAATGTGCGCGCGATTGTCGAGATGCTCGAAGCGGCCCGTGCGCGGCACCCAATGCTCCTGCTGGTGTTCGGTCTATTTCCCAGCGAAGTGCGGCCCGATTACGTGCGGCGGGAACTGGTGCGCGAGATTCGCCCGCTGGTGGCCAACCGCTACTTGGCCGTCGGGGCGCAGTCGGGAAGCGACCGCGTGCTGCACAATGTCGGCCGCGGGCACACTGCGGCGGACGCGTTCCGCGCCGTTGAGACTATTCTGGCCGAAGGAATGGGCGTGCTGGTGGACGTTCTGTTTGGACTGCCGGGGGAAACACCCGCCGATGCGGCGCTCACCCGCCGGTTCATGGAACGCTTCGCACCGTCGGGCGTTCGTTTCCGCGTTCATGTCTTTACGCCGCTGCCGGGAACGCCTCTGGCCGCAGCAGAGCCGAACGCGCTGGACGGGGAAACGCGTGCGTTTCTGGACGAGATGGGCAGGCGAGGCGTTGTCGAGGGTGCATGGTGATTTTGCCGCTGGGTCGTTTTTACAAATTCTCCGCCGGTGCTTTCAAACTGCGAGCGAGAAACAGGCCAAAATGCCGAAGGCGTTTGCCGCCCCGCACAATGTCCACATCGGCGATTTTCTCGACCGAGTGGAAATAGCGAAAAACGCGCGTGGGTTCATCCTCTTGGCCTGTGCGTTTGCGAATGCGGTACTCAAAAATATAAAGTGCGTGTTGGCCCTGCCGGTCTCGCAGCAGTGTCGCTAAGTCAATGCCCCACATTTGCAACTGTTGAACCAAGCCGTACGATGCGTTTCGCATGTGATCCAGTGTGTAGAGATCGGTCCGCTGGTTGAGATGAAATCCCAGACACAAAGCCGCCGGAAAAGACTCGGTCAGGACAAATGAAACCTCGCCCGAGCGCGACAACCGCTGCGCGGCCACCGCTTCCGCCAGTTCCTGCCAGCCGAGCATGGTCCGGGCCGGAGGCCGCACGCCCAGTCGCGCTGGAAGTGCCGGCCAAATTGCCGAAGCTGCCACGCCCGCCATCATCAGTGCCGCCAAAGCGGCCGCCACGCTGGCATAGCGGCGCCGCCAAACGCCCGCGGTCGTATCGGTGGCGTATGCCGCAAATCCGATCAACCCCACCGCATAGCCGAAGGCATCCCAGTGCTCGCGCATCAGATTGCGCCGCGTGAACACGCTGGGGACAAGGAAAAACAGAATCGGAAGAAGTCCAAAGGCCAACACCCATGCCGCGCGCTCATCTCCCGTCCGTCGCCATGCGCGATATGCCGCGACAAATCCCGCGAACACGCCCAGCCAAATCAGCGGCGAATGCAAACCGGCATGGCCTGCGACGTAAATCGCCGCCTCTTCGCCGCGAACAAGCCACTCATGACGCGAAGCCAAGTGATAACGCACCGAGGCCCAATCATGATGCATATTCCATACAACAAACACCGGCACGAAGAGCAACAGGCCCGCGCCGATCATGATCCACGGCCCCGCGCCCGCCCGCCGAAGGCGGCCGCAACTGGCAAGCCCAACCGCCAGCAACACCGCCGGTGCCGCCAGAATCATCATGTATTTGGCATAAAGTCCCGCGGCCATCGCCAGCCCTGCGGCGAGCCACCATAATGATGGAACGGGGTTGCGGGAAATCGGCCTTGATGGAATGGGGGCGGGCGGAATGTGGGCAGAAGACGTTGGAGCAGAAGGCATTGGATCGCGGGAAAGGGAATCGCGGTGGAACCCGACCATCCCAAGCGCCCCTTGGAGGGACGGCTTCCGCAGCGTCCAAATCCATGCCGTCCATTTACCCGCAGCTTTTTGATTTGGGTCGGGGTGCAACGCGATTCTCTCCTGCATCCGCATTTTTTCCCACGCGCGCCATGTCGCATAAACTACAACCAACCAAAAAACCAAAAGAAATATGTCGGGCGTGGCAACGGCACCCATGGCGGTGAATCCGGGCGAGGCGGCGAAAAACCCTGCGGCCCACAGCCCCGCTGTCCGGCCATACAGGGTGCGGGCGGTAAGCCAGACCAAAAAGCATGCGGCAACACCCGCCAGCAAAGACATCAGCCGCAATGCCAGCGCACTGTGTCCGAACATAGCGAGTCCTGCTCCCATCGCCAAGGACACGGCCGGCGGGTGGGGACAAAACGACAGGCCTTCCTTCAGCGTCCACCAGTAAATGGCCTCGTCTTGGAAAACATCCGTGCCGGCGGCGATACCGAAGCGAACGATCAACGAGGCCGCAATGATGCCGGCAAATGGCAACATTTCGCGTGCAAAGGTGCGCCGTCCGTCGGAGGTGCTTGTGTCTGTTTCCGGAAACTGGCAGACGGTGTTTGGCATGGCGGCATGCTCTTAAGGGTACTCTCTGACGATGGGGAAAAAAGATGAGAGCGTCAAGCAGGATGCCTCATCTTCCATCACTGCAAAATGTGTGCCTTGGCGGGTTTGCCCGCGACGTGGGTCATCTTTCGGCTTTGCCCATGGAAAGAATCAAAAACGAAAAACCGGAAGCAAGAGGGCAAAAGCGAAGGATGAAAGGTTATGCGGTTGAATTTTCGACTCTTTCGTCTAAACATCCATCCAAGATGCGATCTTTTCTAACTTCCAACCTTTTGCCTCTGATCTTTTTGGTTGGGACCAAAGGCCACGTTAGGATTTTGCGTGGATACCGGCTTGGGTTTGGTCGGGCACAAGGTCTTTGCGCACGCGCAAGGTCCACGACTTACGATAGGCTTCGAGGGTGGCTTCGGCACGCTGCCGCTCGGTGAAACGTTCGAGAACAATCTGGCGGGCGGCGCGGCCCATGCGCCGGCTTTCTTCGCGATTGGACAGCAGGCGAACCATTGCCCCGGCAAGAGCAGCCGTGTTGTCGGGCTCGACCAGCAGACCGTTCCTTCCCTCCTCGATAATCTCGGGAAGCGCACCATCGCGCAGCGCGATGACCGGCCGTCCGGTGGCCATTGCTTCGAGCGCGGCGCGGCAGGTTCCCTCCGACGTCATGCCCAAAAACAATGCCACGTCCAGTGCGGCGTAGGTGGCTTCGAGGTCGCGCGAGCGATATCCGGCGAATAGAACGTTGTTGCGCAGCGGGCCGGCATTGATTTCATCGCGCAGCGTGTGTTTGAGCGGACCGCGCCCGACCAGAAGGATGCGCGAGTCGGGCAGGCGGCGAACTACCTCCGCGGCGGCGTTGAGAAGCCAGCGATGGCCGCGGCCGGGCTGCATGCGCGCCACAATGCCGGCCACGGGCGCATCGGGGGGGATGTGAAACTCGCGCCGGATGGGTTCGCCGGAAACCTCCGGATGGAACCGCGTCGAGTCCACGCCGCCGTATATCACCGCCGTCAAGTCGCTTCGCAACGGCAACGATGCCTGAAGAAGATTCAGGAGGGCGCGCGACGTGGCAATGCTGAAATCATTGCGGAAACAGAACAACAACCGGTGGAAATATCCCGAACGCGGGCGCTCGAAGCGATGGAACGTGCGGATCAGCAGCGGTGGCCGCAGATGCGGCCCGATGGCCATGCTGGCCATCCAGTTGTCGTGTAACAGGTGGCAGTGGATGACGTCAATACGATTCTGGAGAACGAAGCGGCGGATTCGCGCCAGATCGCTGAAAAACCGCAGCGGGTGGAGCCGGCGGTCGAGATGGAACTCGCTCACAAAGCGCAGGCCGTTCTGGCGGACACGGCGTTCAAAGGACTGGCCCGGCACGCACGCCAGCCAGATTTCGTGCCCCATGGCCTGCTGCTCGCGCGCGACGCTGACGACGGGTTCGGCGATGCCGGTCCACCGTTCGCTGCTGGCCAGATGAAGAATCCGGAATGTGGGCGGACTGTTCATCGCTCGATGTTGAGGATTTCCAAGCCGGTTTTCAAGATTTTGCCGTCGCGGCCAAGAAACGGATGGCGCGTGGAGCCTTCCGCAATCAGCGTTTCGACGCCCTTGTCGTTGCGGACGATGCGATAGGCAAACGCGATGCCGACGGGAGAGAGTTTGGCCACGCGCGTGCGAATCTCCAGAACGTCATCGTATCGGGCCGGAGCGCGATAATGCACGCGGGCCTCGATGACGGGCAGAAACACGCCGCGCGATTCAAGGTCGCGGTAGGCTTGACCGAACTGCCGGACCAGCTCCGTGCGTCCGATCTCGAACCACACCAGATGATTGGCATAATAGACATGCCCCATCTGGTCGGTGTCGCGATACGTGACGCGCACGGGGGTGCGGTTTTCGATCTGGTAGAGTTCCTCGCGGGTCACGCCGGCTGGTTCTCCGAAAAGAATTTCTCATGTGCAGGTGTTCGCGACACGAGCGCAGTCACGGTAGTTTGCCGGACGGCAAAGTCAAGCGGGAACCTTGAGAACGTCTTTTGTCTTGCAAACAAGAGATGGAACCCTACGTTTGACATCGGCCGTTTGCGCGGCATTTCACTTTATCAGGGCATCGGAACTGACCGCGGCGAAAGATCAGTCTTTGCGAGGTATTGGGTTCGGCGATATGGAAACAGCAGAACAGACCAGCGGGCGGAAACGATTTCCATTGCACACGCGCATTTTCATCGGATTGACAGTGGGGGTTATTGCCGGGTTGCTCTGCAACAGTTTGTTTCGGGAATCTCCGGCGCTGAAGTGGTTGATCCGCAACCTGATTTCGCCGTTCGGGCAGATTTTCCTGCGCATCATTTTCATGGCCGTCATTCCGCTGATCTTCTCCGCGCTGGCCTTGGGCGTGGCCGAATTGGGCGATGTGCGGCGGCTGGGGCGCATTGGTCTGCGCACGTTTGTCTATTGTTTGATTATCACGACTCTCTCGGTGGTTATTGGTATTTCGTTGGTGCAGATCGTGCGGCCGGGGACAGGGTTGTCGGATGCAGACCGGCAGATGCTTCTGGCGGCGGTGACCACCTCGGCGGCGAAAGCCACAGTCGAACAGGCGGCGCAGGCCAAGTCGCTGGTCGAAGTGCTTTTGAACCTGATTCCCAAAAATCCGTTCGCCGACGCAGCCCATGCGTTTGACGAGGGGTACACGGGCGGAGGCATTCTGGCCCTGATGGTGTGCGCGTTGTTTGTCGGTGTGGCGCTGGCGCTGGTGCGGTCGGAACGGACGGAAGTCTTCGAGCGGTTCCTGCAGGGCTTGTATGACGTGGTCATGAAAATCATCCAGATCGCCATGAAGCTGGCGCCCTATGGCGTGGCATGTCTGGTGTTTTCGGTTGTGGCCCAGCTGGGGTTGGATGTAATCGTTCTGTTGGGAAAGTATGTTGCGGTCGTGGTTGTCGGGCTGGCGTTACAGATGTTCGGGGTCTATTCACTGGCCCTGAAATATGTGATAAAAACCAGCCCGCGGGAGTTTTTCCAACGCATCGGCGAGGTGATCTTGACGGCGTTCTCGACCAGCTCGTCCAACGCCACCTTGCCGGTGGCATTGCGTGTTACGCAGGAGAACCTCGGCGTGTCGCGCCGCGTGGCCGGATTTGTTCTGACCCTCGGCTCGACCGCCAACCAGAACGGCACCGCCCTGTTTGAGGGGGTAACGGTTCTCTTTCTGGCGCAGTTTTTTGGAATCGAACTGACCCCCACCCAGCAGGTTACGGTTGTGCTGGCATCGGTTCTGGCGGGCATCGGCACGGCGGGCGTGCCGGGCGGATCGTTACCGGTCATTGTTCTTGTGCTGCAATCGGTGGGAGTGCCGGGCGAGGGTATCGGCGTGATTTTGGGAGTGGACCGGTTTTTGGACATGTGCCGAACGACGGTCAATGTTACGGGGGACATCACGGCGGCGCTCTATGTGGAAAAACGCGAGAGCAACTTCGCCCCAAACCCGCTCAGTACGGTTTCCCCGCAGCCGTAGAACCCTACGCGTATTTGCCGGAGGACAATTCGTATGGCTCTCCAGTATGTCACCGCAGGCGAAACCCACGGCCCCCAACTGACGGCCATTATAACGGGACTTCCGGCCGGACTGGCCTTGACGGCCGACGACATCAACCGCGATCTGGTCCGCCGGCAGGCTGGATACGGCCGCGGCAAGCGCATGGCCATCGAGCACGACCGCGTGCGGTTTCAATCCGGTCTTCGATTCGGACGCACCTTGGGCAGCCCCCTGACGATGGTCATCGAGAATCACGACTGGCCCAACTGGCAGGCGATCATGGCGCTGGAAGGACGCGGCGAGACCGATGCCGCCCGTGCGCGCGCCATCACGCGGCCCCGTCCCGGTCATGCCGACCTTCCGGGCGTGTTGAAATGGCACCAGCACGACGCGCGCAACGTGCTTGAACGCGCCAGCGCACGCGAGACCGCCGCGCGCGTGGCCGTCGGCGCCGTGGCCCGCCGCTTTTTGGCGGGGTTTGGCATCCGCGTGTTTAGCCATGTGGTTCACCTTGGCGGCATTTCGATTGATTGTGCGGGGCTGACCTACGCGGTGATTGCCGAGGCCGCCGATGCGTCGCCCTTCCGTATCGGCAACCGTGATTGCGAGGACATGCTGAAGGCCCGCGTGGATCGCGCTGCCGAAGAAGGCGACACGCTTGGGGGCATTTTTGAGGTGGTCGCCACCGGGTTGCCGGCCGGTTTGGGCAGTTGCATGGAAAGCACGGGGCGTCTGGACGGCCGCCTCGCCGGTGCGGTCATGAGCATTCAGGGCATCAAGGGGGTCGAGATCGGTCTGGGATTTGAAGGGGCACGTCTGCCCGGCTCGCGCGTGCATGATCCGATTTTCTTCGACCGCGAACGCGAGGACCGCTATCTCGAAGGCCATGGTTTCACCGGCGGGTATTTCCGAACCAGCAACAACGCCGGCGGGCTGGAGGGCGGAATGACCAACGGCGAGCCCGTAGTCATTCGGGCCGCCATGAAGCCGATTGCCACGCTGGGCCGCCCGCTGCCGTCGGTGGACTTCGAGACCAAGGAGCCGTTCCATGCAGCCCATGAGCGGTCGGACGTTTGCGCGGTGCCGGCTGCGGCCGTGGTCGGCGAAGCAGTCGTGGTGTTCGTTCTGGCGCAGGCTTTTTTGGAGAAATTTGGCGGCGATCACATGGAAGAAGTTTCCGCAGCCTTCGAGCATTATCTGCAGTATCTTAACACACGCTAACCTTGGAGCCCATCCATGTCCACTTCGTCCACCCCGTCTGTTCCGTCCATCGCTTTGCACAACTTCGGCCAACAGGAGAGCGAATCATGAACAAAGTTTCCCGGCGGCAGTTTATTCATCGCAGCGGATCGGCCGCGGCGGCCTTGGCGGCCGTGCCGGCAATCATTCCCGCCCGTGCACGCGGGGCCGGCGGAAGCGTTGCACCGGCCAACCGAATCACCGTCGGCCTGATCGGACGCGGCTGCATGGGGCGCGGCCATCTCAATCGCCTTCTCAATGATCCGGATTTCGAAGTGCTTGCGGTCTGCGACGTGGACCGCACGCGATGCGAAGAAGGCAAGGCGTTGGTCGAAAAAAAATACGGGGCGGAACGGCCAACCGGCACCTATCGCGGCTGCGCCGCCTATAACGACTATCGGGAAATGCTGGCCCGCGACGACCTCGATGCCGTCGTGATCGCCACGCCCGACCACTGGCACGCCGTGCAGGCAATGGATGCGGCGCGCGCGGGCAAGGACATTTACTGCGAGAAACCCGTCACGCTGACCATCGGCGAAGGGCGGCGGCTGGTCGAAGTCGTGCGGCGCTATGACCGCGTGTTTCAAACGGGCATGCAGCGCCACTCCAATCCGGTAAATCAGAAAGTCATTGAGTTTATCCGCAAGGGCGGGTTGGGCAAGATCAAGGCAGTCTTCACGCATTCGACGCTGCTGGGCGCATATTTGGGCGGCGCGCGTTTCAAGCCCTACCGCCAAGGCCCTCTGGAGTTGGAGAAGTTGTCTCTGCAAATGAGCGCGCTGGATATCCCGATGCCCGCGGAACCTGTGCCGGAAGGCTTGGATTGGGATTTGTGGGTCGGGCCGGCAGCACCGCGGCCCTACAATCCGTGCTATCACAACAACGATCCCTCGACCGGCGTGGTGCCGTGGAATTTCTGCATTGACTTCGGCCATGGCGGATTGAGCAACAACGCCGTGCATTCGTTCGACATCATTCAGGCGGCGCTGGACGTGGAAGCTGGCGGGCCGGTCGAGATTCTTCATCCGGCCGACAGCGCGTTTCCTACGCTTACCTATCGCTATGCAAATGGAACGCTGCTGCACATTCTCCACACCTACCAAGCCCTGCCGCTCTACGCGCCAATTGCGGGAAAGAAGCAGATAGCAGGGATGTTTGGAGCGCTGTTCGTAGGCGAACGCGGCTGGATCGAGGCGTTCGCCGGAACGCGCCTCGAGTGCCAGCCCAAGGAAGTGGCCGGCGAGTTGGGTTTGGGAACGCCTGAGGTTTCCGAAGGCATGCACAACCACTACGAGGACTGGATTGAGGCGATTCGGGCGCGGCGCCGCCCGCGCTGCGACGTCGAATACGGCCATCGCGCGGCCTCGGTCGGTCATCTCGGCGACATTGCGTTTTGGGTCGGGCGCTCGCTGAAGTGGGACCCCGCAAAAGAAACGTTTGTCGGAAACGAGGCGGCCAATCGGTACCTCATGCGCACCCCGCGCGCACCTTGGGGCCTGTAGAAAACCGGCGGAATTACCGTAAGCGGGATCTAACGTGGCCCTTGGCCCCAACCAAAGCAATGCCCACAGGTGCGCATGGACAATAGGGACAGGTGCATATGGACAACGGAATTGGGATTTCAATCTGGGGGCCCTTTTTCCCGGCCCTGAAAGGCCCATCTATTTTGGCCCAAGGCAACGCCCTGGGAAAGATTGCAATCTAGGTCGCCAAGCCCTGAAAGGGCGCTCTATCGCTGGCCGCCGCCGTTGTTAGCGCGCCCTTTCAGGGCTTTCTGACGGGGGCGGAACCATTTCCCAAGGCGTTGCCCTAGGCTAGATTAGTCCGCCCCTTCAGGGCTAAAAAATGCGAATTGCTGAACCATTTCCAAGGCGTTGCCTTGGGCTGGGTTAGCGCGCCCTTTCAGGGCTTTCTGACGATGGCGGAACCATTTCCCAAGGCGT
>JAOAGV010000115.1 GCA_026415575.1 Candidatus Sumerlaeia bacterium | reverse complement strand
GAAATCCCAATTCCCCTGTCCCTATGCCCCTGTGCGCATTGCATTGGTTGTAACAAAAAGCCGCGTTAGGTATCACATCTAGAAAACTTGCCAAGATCTTTCCTAACTTCTAACCTCTTTCCTCTGACATCTTTGGTCGTGGCCAAAGGCCACGTTAGTTTATCATTTGCGGTAGAAGTCACAACCAAACGCCGGATGCGAAAAGCAATCTTACTTTTTCGATCCAGCATTTCGCTGCAAAAGGTTATGCCGCAAATGCTTTAAACTTTGCTTATTACGCTCCGGGCGCCGTCACAGGCAGCATCTTTTCCCCTTTCGCGGGCGTATCCATCGCGCTGCGCAGGCCAGCACAGCGCAAAGAGCAAAGCGCCCAACAGCGCCGCGCCAATGAACAACAGAAAACCCGCATTCCAGCCATGGCGCGTCACCAGTGTGCCCACGCCAATGCCCGAAACCACCGTGCTCAAATAGCCAAACAGTCCGGTCAGGCCAATCGCCGTGGCGGCGGCGTGCTTGGTGGCGAGGTTTGCCACGGCAATGCCGACCAGCGCTTGCGGCCCGTAGATGCAAAAACCCGCTGCGCAAAGCAGCAGGGCACCGACCAGCGGCGGGGCATCGGGCAGTTGCCAAAACAACACCAGCGCCGCCGTGCACAGTCCCATATACACGAGGCAGGTCCGCCCACCGCGTCCGCCAAACAAGCGGTCGGTCAACCAGCCGGCCGACAACATGCCCAAAATCCCCGCAATCTCAAAACCCGCCACCATCCAACCGGCCGTAGCAATCTCCACCTGCCGCGCCTGCTTTAGAAACGTCGGCCCCCAGTCGAGGATGCCATATCGCACCGTATAGACAAAGAAATTTGCCAGCGCAAACAACCAGATGTAGGGATTGCCAAACACCAAGGCCGACCATCGCGGCCCGACGCTTCTCTTGCCGGCCGCGTCGCCCGTTCCCTCCACCGGCGGAAGGCCCATGGACTCCGGCGTATCGCGCAGGAACAGCCAAAGAAGCGCCGCACCAACCAATGCCAGTGCCGCCGGCGCATGAAAACACAACCGCCAGTCGCGCTGCACAAGATAGCCGCACAAGACCACGACCGCTCCGGCGCCGATCGAGTGGGAAATGTTCCAGATGGACATCCGTGTCGCCAGCACCCGCGGCGGAATCCAGTGCGTCAAAATCCGCGCACAGGGCGGAAATCCCATACCCTGAAACCAGCCGTTCAGCGTCCACATCAATCCCAGTGTGAACACGGCCGAGCCGAGGCCGAAGCCGATGTTGACGGCCGCGCACAGGGCAAGGCCCAGCGGCATAAACCAGCGCGCATTGACACGGTCGCCCACGAACCCGTTGGCGAATTTCGACACGCCATAGAGAAGACCATGCAAAGTAAGAAAGGCTCCCAGCTGGCTCTTGCCGATTCCAAGATGTTCTTCCATGGCCGGCATGGCCACGCTGAGGTTCTTGCGCACAAAGTAAAACAGCGCATAACCGACGATTGTGGTGATCAGAAGATGGTTCTGCCAGTAGCGGTGTTGCGCGCGAATGGTGTCGGCATCGGTTGCGGGCATAGTGGAAACCCTTGGCAGGGAAGGTGGGAGACTCGAGCTCCCATTTTCTGCCATCTTGTGTTGTTGCGCTGCACCAAAGCCTTGCATTACCTCACACGCCGCCGCACCGCACAGCTTCAGCGTTGGCCGGCGGCCAGGCCGAAGCGCATTGGCGGAGCGCCGCGCTGGTGGGCGCCCATGTCGGGCGCGGGGCCGGTAAAGCCGTCGCTGAAGTTGGGAATAATTTGGCCTGCGCCGGCGCCGGGACTGTTCGGCGCGAGTTGGAACCGGCCGGTGCGCGTGGCCGCGTCGAAGCCCGCCCCCTCCGCATACAGCGGCTCGCCGCGCACGCCGTGAGATTCCGAGCCTTTCGGCACACGCCCGTTGTATAGATCATAGTCAAAGTCATTGTCTGTGTTTTGCCTGTTTTCGCTGGCGCTGTAGTTGCGCTGTCCGTCCCGCACATGGAGAATGTTGTTCCGCGAGACGGTATGCTTGACAATGCGGTTGCCGCCCAGTCCGCCGGTTGGCAAAAACTCGTCGGCGCGAAACAGCGTGTTGTGGAAGATGTATTGGTGGCCGGTCATCCAGTCCTCGCTGTCGGCATAACCCATTTTGAGGAAATAGCCGCCGCTGGTGCCCGGCTGCCACTGGCTGCGCGCTACAACGTTGCGCCAGATGTAAAGCGGCCCGATCGAGGTCGCTGCATTGCCAATCATCATGGCGCACTGTGTGATGTGGTTGTCCCACACGCGCACGTTGCGGTTGCCGCCTTCGATTTCGAGGCCGTCGTCCCAGCAGTGGCTGACCAGATTGCCGTAAATGTCGGAGTCGTGTCCGGGCGAGCCGCGATAGCTGCCATTGCTGCCCCCGCCGAAGACGTCGTTGTACATGTGCTCGAGGTCGGAATACATCTCGTTGTAACGGATAACATGGTTTCCCGCAGTGTTGAACAGCGAGATGCACTGCGCGCCCTCGCTATGCGTCGGGAATTTGGGTTCATACCACGTGCGGCCGTCGTACGCGGGATGGTGAAGCTTGCAGCGCTGGACAATAAGGCGCTGAAGCGTTGAGCTGCGCGAATAGATCGCCGCATCATAGTCCATGCCGAAACCGGTTTTGGGATTCAACCGGCCCCAGTCGGAAATGTCGCAGTCCTCGATGACAATATCATGGCCGCCTTCGAGATTTATCGCGCCGATGATGCCGCGGGGCGTGCTGGTTGCGGCGCCGGCTCCCTTGAGGGTGAACCCGCGCAGGATCACATAGGAGGCGTTGACTTGAATGCAGGCGTCATGCTTGTGGCGAACATCAATGGTGGCGCCGCGGCCGTCGTAGAGGCGATAGCCTTGCGGCGTTCCCGACTCGGTAATTCGCAGCGGCGTGTCGCGGTCGCCCACCTTGACCGTCTCGCCGACCGGGAAGTCTTCGCTCCACGTGGCAGCGGTCAGACGTGCCGTGACGGAGGTGCCGGCCAGAGTCAACTGGATTTCATAGGCTGTGCCCGGGGCCAGATGGACAATACTGCCGCGATAGTCGGCCAAGTCCTCGTCGGTTTTGGGGATGGGATTGTAGCGCATGGGCAGCGCCTCTTTCCATGCCGACGCACCGCGTTGGCGATAGCGCACCTGAACCTCGCGCTCGCGCGCCCCGCCCGGCGGCGACCAGTAAAGCCCAATGCAATGGAACGTTGGAATGGCGATCGGCTGCGCCGCATCGCGCGCCTTGCGCTCGGGAGCCTTTTCGGCTGCGGGTATTTGCCCCAGCAGCGCCAGATGGATTGCCGCAAGACATAACAGTCCTTTTTGCATCGAAACGCCTCCTGTTCAATTTTTTATCTTGCTGTAGATCACACTATTATCATACGTCCGGCCCGCACCGTCATACGGACAATGGAAAAATGAGTTGCCCGGCCAGACGGTCGGAACGCGGTCGCGGACGTTTTTTTCCACTGCATAGAGATGCAGAAGCGACAGCGGCTCGACCGCATCGAACTTGGCCATAATGTGTTTGGGACTTTGAACGAAAAAACCCTTTTGAAACTTCTGCGCGACAATGGCGTCGCCCACCCGCCGCGCCGCCGCCAGATATGCCGGCTGACCCGTCGCCGAATGCAAATCCAAAAAGGCCAGCAGCAACTCGGGCGAGGCCGCGCCGCCGGTATTCAGCCGCGCGGGTTCGCCCGACGGCTCCGCCGGCAACTCGCCCCAGCCGTTGCCTTTTGCAATGCTGCAAAGCATCTGCCACATAAATGGATCGCGGGTGATGCGAAAGGCCAGCGCATAGCCCCAGAAATCGGCCGCGCCGGCCCGTCCGGCTTTTAGCACACGCCCCTTGGGCCCGAAGTAACCGTCTTTCTTGCACACGTAGCCTTCCATGCTCGTGCCGTCGGTCAGCATGGGAATGAAAGAATTGTCGCTGGCGCGATAGGCAGCCTTGCCCCAAGCGGTGAATTCCTCGAGGGCCCATTGCGTGAATTCCGCACCGTCTTTGCCGAGCATTTCGCCAATCAGAAACATACACATCCACGGACGCACCGCCGGCGTGTCGCCGTAGCAGGGAAACAGCGTCCCTTCGACGACAAAGTGGCCGGGGAAATCGTCGCCGTATTGGTATTGCGCGCGGTCTCCGCGGATGTTTTCGTAGCAGGTTGCCGTGCGGCTCTGGCTGAACTGAAAACCGCTGATGCCGACTTTCGGATTCCGCGTCTCGACGTAACGGTAGGCCATGCGTTTGGCCCACACCAGAGGCTCTTTCTCGCCCGACAGTTTGGAAAGCATCGCGCCGGCGTAATACAGGTCGCTGCCCGTGTTGAGAAACGAAAGCCCCGTGCCCCAGAAAAACACCGGCCCGCCCTTGTATTCGTTGACCCAAGGATTCGCAAACAGCTTTTTCGGGCTGCCGTGGCGGTTCATTTCGAGGTTGGACCAATCGAGAATGTGGGCCGCCCAGAAGGCTTCGAGGAAACGTTTCGTGGCCTGCGGATTTACCTCCCACATCAAGGGATAATACGGATAATGCGATTTGAGTTCATGATTATATTGCTCCATCACCATCTTGTCGCCGAGAGCGTCGTAGGCAATATGACCGCCCCACAGGAGCAGACCGTTGGGCCCGCGCAGGTTTTCAAATGCGTAGGCGATGGCGTTCGCGGCGGCTTGGCGATACTTCGCGTCGCCGGTCAGGCGGGTCAGGCCGTCGAAGACGCGGAAGAGGTTTTGTTGGCTGGCCAGATTGGAAAGAACCCACGTCTCGCCGTCCTTTTTCCATTCGGGCGGCTGACCTGTTTCGACGTTCAACCCATCCACAAATAGGGGCGTATGCTTTGGGCCGTAGATATCCTTGCCGCGCTCAATTACGTTGTCGGCAAACTGGCGCACGACGGCGAGATAGCGGTCGCCGGCTGGCTTTTCCGGTTCGGCGGCTCCGAGCCAGGCGACTGCGGCGATGAGGAAAAAAAGCATCCATGGTATGGTGCCCGTTGCGGTGTTCTGTTTCATGGTTGCACTCCTTGGGAAGGAACATCGTTTTGCGCCCTCGGCTGCGCATGCTTGTTCGCCGAGGCCCGCTGTCCCATTGCCCCCGACCAATTGCTGTCGGTCAGGCAACGCAACGCTGTGAGCTTCGCATCGCGATGTCAAGTGCCTCTCACGGTTGCCGCGCGGGGAAAGTCCACACAGGTTTGACTTGATTTGCGAGTCTGCGAAATAGACCTTTGCGATGCCTTGCATCGGGCACTTTTTTATGCAAAGGCTCGATTGGAACAAAGGCGCGTTCCTTTTGCGACAGCCCATGCCCGCTGGAACGCACGATGGGGATTTACCCGAACATGGCCGTTAGCCACAACCAAAAGAAACATATCGGAGTTCGCATAGCAAATATAAGGGCTATTCCCCTGTCATTAATTTGGCACACAGAACGCGCCTCAAAATGACAGGGGAATTTTCGGTCAACTACCCCCTTTTCCGGATAGTAAGTGGTCTGACCATCATCTGCGTAAAAAATCCCAGCTCCAAAGACGAAGGAGTTAATCAGGGGGAAATGAAATGACGGGCAAAATACTCTTGCCGCTGTGCGCCGCCGTACTGTCTGCCGTCGCGGTTGTCGCGGCCGGTGCCGCTGAACCCTCGAGCGCAAGCCTGAGAGATCCCGATAGAGTGGTCACCCTTGCGGTTGTGCAGGCCGGACGGGATCATTTCAAAAAGGGCAATCCGGGTCCGGAGGCCAACTTTGCGGTGCTGGCCGGCCAAGCGCGCCAAGCCGCAGCGTCCAAACCCGACGTAATCGTCTTCCCGGAATACAGTCTTTCGGGCTGGCCCTATCCGAGCGAAGCGGTCATTCATTCGTTGGCCGAACCGATTCCCGGCGACGGCAAGTGGTATCAGCGATTTGCCGCTCTGGCGCGCGAGTTGCGCACGGCGGTCGTGGGCAACATGATCGAGCGCGACGGCGAACGGCTGTACAACACCGCATTTCTGATTGCACCGGACGGCCGGTTTGTCGGCAAGTATCGGAAAGTGCAAGCCAATCTTGGGGAGCAAATCCATTGGGGGCTTTCGCAAGGCGATTCCTTCTCCCCCATCGTCTATAACGGTGTTCGCTATGGGATTAGCATCTGCTCCGATATGTGGCAGCCCGAAACCGTGCGCTGCGAAGCCCTTTTGGGCGCGGACGTGATTCTCCATCAATCCATCGCCGATGATATGGAACATATTGTGCCCACGCGGGCCTTCGATAGCCGCATTCCCATCGTCATGGCCATTTTTCAAGGGGGTTGTTATGCCGTAGATGCACAGGGCAGGAAGATGGACAAATTGCCCGCCGACCCACCCGGCTGGAAAGCCTATCGCTTCCAACCGTTCCGCGTCGAAATTCATCCCAAGTATGGCGGCTATATCGAAAAAGCGGGTCTGCTCAATCAACGCAACGTTGCCGCTTATTCCATCCTGACCGATCCTGCCTCCCGCCCGCCTTGGACGGAAGTCTTCCGCACACAGGACGGCCAACCTCAAACGCGCGAACAGTTGCTCAAACGCTTTCGCGGACGATACGATGCCAATGACACGGCGCTGTATCATGAACCGCTGGTCGTTTTCGCCCCGCCTTGGACCTCGCCATTTCGTGTGGACCCGCAACATCCGCATCATCTGGTCAACCGCGAGGGGCGCCATCTGTTTATACTCAATAAAACCGCCTGGGTTTATTTCGGCTGCAAAGACCCTGCCGGTGTTCTCGACCGCGCCCGTGCCCAAGGTGTCAATACGCTGCGGGTGGCGCTGTGCGGCCGGCCGTACTTCGAGGTGTTGGGCATTGACTTGTGGCCGTGGGGCGGAACACGCGACAATCCCGACTGGTCGCAGTTCGACGAGGCCTATTGGCGGCGCGTCGAAGAGCGGGTCCGGCTGGCCGGCGAAAAAGGCATCGGCTTGGACGTCGTTCTCTATTTGGGGCTGAATCCGAGCGCCGAGCAAATTTCCCAACACCGTCCATATTGGGAGGAGACCCTGCGGCGGTTGGGCAAATACGCCAACATCCTGACATGGGAAATTGCCAACGAGCACACCGCCAATGAAACCTTTCAGGATGCCGCGGGGATGTTCTTCAAAGAGCGCGACCCTTATCGCCGGCCGGTGTGCTCGTCCGACGGCACCAGCGACGATGCGGTCTGGCCCTACAAGCCTTGGATGGACTTGGCGATCAATCACTCGTGCACATCGTCCGATCCGGGCCATGATTTGGAACGTTGGTATCTGGCCGTAGCGCGCAATACGCGCGCCTACGGCAAGCCGGCGTTTTGCAACGAATCGGGGCGCGAAAACCGCCACGGCAACAACGACGGCATCCATCGCCGCAAGCAGGGCTGGCTATGGTGCACTGCCGGATGCTTTTGGACCTATCACAGCTGGGAAGGGTGTGAGGGGATTGATGATGCCAACTATCGCGGGCCGGGCCAAGAGTTCCTGAAACCGATGGCCGACTTCTTCCGGTCGCTGCCGTTCTGGCAACTGGCCCCGAATGAGACGGTTTTTCGGCGGGCCGGCGGAGGCGATCTGGTCAGCGCGGCGCTGGCGACTCCCGACCGTAGGACGGCACTACTTTATCTGTGCACGCGGGAAAGCGGCAGGTGGGTGGGCGGTGTGGAAATTTCGCTTCGTTTGCCCGAAGGCACTTATCGCATTCAGTTCATTGCGCCTGCGGATTTGCGCGTTCTGGAAACACACGAACATGCGTCATCGGGCATGGGACGGTCGAAGCCGATTGCGGTCCCTGAGTTCGTGGATGATCTGGCGGTGAAGATTGAGATCAAGTCATAGCGCTTCCGCTGAATTGCCGGGAAATGGGCAAAACACTGCGCGTTGATTTTTGGCGATACGCTTTTTTCTTCGGAAAGTGTGGCGCAAAGGATTCTTCTTGACTTTTGGGCCGTGGGATTTCGAGCGTATCCGGTCGTTTTATTACGTTCCTTAGTGGCAGGTCAGGCTATGGGCAAGACGCCAAGCGAAACCTTTTATCCGCACAACGAAATTGAGCCCCACTGGCAGAAAGTGTGGGAAGAATCGGGCATGTTTCGCGCCCCAAGAATCCCCACGCGCCCCAAATACTATGTTCTCGAAATGTTTCCCTATCCCAGCGGGAAAATCCACATGGGCCACGTGCGCAACTACTCGATCGGCGACGCCATCGCCCGGTTTCAGCGCATGCGGGGCTATGACGTTCTCTACCCGATGGGCTTCGACGCCTTCGGGCTGCCGGCCGAAAATGCCGCCATCAAGGCTGCCCGCGCCGGCAACCGCGAGGTGGACCCTGCCCGCTTCACCCGCGAGTGCATGGACAACATGCTGCGCGGCCTCAAGCGGCTGGGCTTCAGCTACGACTGGTCGCGCCTCGTTGCCACATGCGATCCCGAATACTATCGGTGGAATCAATGGGTTTTTCTCAAAATGGTGGAACGCGGCCTCGCTTATCGCGCGCGTGCCGCCGTTAATTGGTGCCGCGAATGCAACACCGTGCTGGCCAATGAACAGGTCGTCGGCGGCTGTTGCTGGCGGCACGAGCATCTGCCCGTCGAACTGCGCCAACTCGAACAGTGGTTTTTGCGCATCACCGCCTATGCCGAGGAGCTGCTCGCCGACCTCGAGCAGCTGGACGGCTGGCCGGAACAGGTGCGCACCATGCAGCGCAACTGGATCGGCAAGAGCGAAGGTTGCATGGTGGATTTTCCCGTCGAGGGCGAAACCCAGCCGATGACCATCTTCACCACGCGTCCCGACACCCTCTACGGCGTTACGTTTATGGTGCTCGCCCCCGAGCATCCGCGTCTGCTCGATCTGGTGAGCGGTCGGCAGACAGAGACGGCGGTACGCGACTACATCGGCCGCGCGGTGACCGAAAACCGCTTTCTGCGCACGGCCGAAGACCGCGAGAAAGAGGGCGTCTTTACGGGCCGCTATGCGATCAACCCGATGAACGGCGAGCGCGTGCCCATCTACGTTGCCAATTTCGTGCTCATGGAATACGGAACCGGCGCAATCATGGCGGTGCCGGGACACGACCAGCGCGACTTCGAGTTCGCCCGCAAATACGGCCTGCCCGTCAAAGTGGTCATCCAGCCGCCGGGCGGGAAACTCGACGGCGCGACAAGGGCCGCCGCCTACGTCGAGCCGGGCGTTATGGACAATTCAGGGCCGTTCACGGGCCGCGAGTCGGAAAGCGGCAAAGCCGACGTGGCCGCCTATCTCGAAGAGAAAGGCCTCGGCAAACGTGTCGTTCAATATAAGCTGCGCGACTGGTTGATCTCGCGCCAACGCTACTGGGGAACCCCCATTCCGATCATTTACTGCGACACATGCGGCGCGGTCGGCGTCCCCGAAAGTGATCTGCCGGTGCGTCTGCCGACCGACGTGGACTTTTCGGTCGCCGACAACCCCCTGCGCTCCTCGCCCACGTTCCAGCACGCCCCCTGTCCGCGCTGCAGGAAACCCGCGCGGCGCGAAACCGATACGATGGACACCTTCGTGGACTCGTCGTGGTATTTTCAGCGCTATACCGATCCGAGCAACACCGAGCGGCCTTTCGATGCCGAAACCGACCGCGCGTGGATGCCCGTGGACCAATACATCGGCGGCGTCGAACATGCGATTCTCCATCTGCTTTACGCACGGTTTTATACGAAAGTCTTGCGCGATCTCGGCCTCACGCAATACAGCGAGCCGTTCACCAATCTGTTCACGCAGGGCATGGTCTGCAAAGAGCACACCTTCCCCGACGGGACGACGCGCTCGGTCAAAATGAGCAAGAGTCTGGGCAACACCGTGGACCCCGACAAGATGATCGAGGACTACGGGGCCGACGCCCTTCGTCTGTTCATTCTGTTTGCCTCGCCCCCCGA
Organism: Candidatus Sumerlaeia bacterium; assembly: GCA_026415575.1. Classification (GTDB taxonomy): domain Bacteria; phylum Sumerlaeota; class Sumerlaeia; order JADFCW01; family JADFCW01; genus JADFCW01. The sequence continues at coordinate 4,901 of JAOAGV010000115.1, read as the reverse complement.
ACGCCAGTTGGACTGGAGCGACCAAGGCCTCGAAGGCTGCTCGCGATTTCTCAACCGCATCTGGCGGGCGTTTCAGGCGCGGCGCGAATGGCTGTGTGAACTGGCCCGCGGCTACGATACCGAGGCGGAGGTCGTCGCGCCGGCAGACCGGGAAATGCTCTTTGCCATCCACGATATCACGCGCCGCGTCACTCACGACATCACCAACCGGTTTCAGTTCAACACGGCCATCTCGGCGCTGATGGAGTTGTTCAACACGATGCAGGAGTTTGCGGCGGCGCAGCATCTCGATGATCCCGACCACAGTTCGCGCCTGTCGCGCCGGCTCTATTTGCAAGCATTTGAACGCCTTCTCACGCTGCTTTCGATCATGGCGCCGCATCTGACCGAGCATCTCTGGCATCAACTCGGCCACCGGCAGTCCATTTTTCGCCAGCCATGGCCGACGTGGGACGAAAAATGGCTGAAGCGCGAACTGGTCGAACTGGTCGTGCAAGTCAACGGCAAGGTTCGGTCGCGGATAACCGTGGCCGCCGACGCATCGCAGTCGGCCATCGAGGCTGCGGCACTGGCCGATGAAAAGGTCAAGGGAGCGATTGGCGCTGCAGCGGTGCGAAAAGTCATTGTCGTTCCCAAACGGCTTGTGAACATCGTGGCCGCATGAGGTTGGTTGTTGGTATTTGGCTTTCCGCGGGTATGTAAAGCGGGACAAATTGGACTTCGCTACTGCTCGGAGGCGGAGAGATGGCGGACGACCCGCGCCGGCGTTGGTTTATTTCGTCAGGCATGACGCGCCGCGAGCAGCATGTGCTGGTTTTTCTCATCGTGCTCGTCGGCGCCGGTTTGGCGTGGCATCAATATAAAGGCTCTTGGCGGCGCGAACCCCTCACACTCCATCGGGCCGATCATGCTTCTTCCGAGCCCTCATCGCTTCCATCCCGTGCTTCATCCTCAAGGACAAGGCTTCCCTCGCCCGCCGCTTTTCGGTCGGCCACCACGGCCACGCTCGAAGGGCCGCTCGACCTCAACACGGCCTCGGAGGAGCAACTTCAAACCCTGCCGGGAATTGGTGTGGTACGCGCAAAGGCAATCATTTCTCACCGCGAAAGTCATGGCCCGTTTCGGCGCCTCGAAGACTTAAAACAGGTGCCCGGTATCGGCAACAAGACGTTCGAGGCGCTGCGGCCCTATTTGAAGCCGCTGACTTTGGCCGCAACGGCGACCCTGACCACGGCCCCGTCGCCTCCAACCGCTCCTGATCCGCCGCATCAACCCGCGGCTGCCCTACCGGTAGGTGCTGCCCCGTCCGCCAACCCACCGCAAATGCAATCTCCGCCCCTGATCAACATCAACACTGCCACACCCGACCAATTGGCCGAACTCGACGGCATTGGCGAGGCCCTCGCAAAGCGCATCGTGGATTATCGCCGGACATACGGCCCGTTCCGTTCGCCCGTGGACATTCAAAAAGTCCAGGCCATTGGCAAGGCCATCTACGCAAAAAACCGCCATCGCATCACAGTGGGAGTGTCGGCGGGAAAACCGTAAGTGCGCGAGACGGAAGGAGACTTGTATCGCGACAACCCTTATGCGTTATCGTTTGTATTCTCAGGCGTCTTTTGGCTTTTTCATCATCTCAAACGGCTTCTACTGGCCCGACGTGGCCACGCGCATGACTTCGTGCTCGGTCCATTCCGACACGGGCCGGATGGCGCTCATCCGGCCGCGGTGCATGACCGCAAGCGTATCGCATATGCCAAACAATTCAGGCAGGTAGGACGACACAAACAAAATCCCTTTGCCCTCGGCGGCCAACCGGCCGATCAGGCGATAGATTTCAACCTTGCTGCCGACGTCCACGCCGCGCGTCGGTTCATCGAGCAGAATAATGTCGCCGCCGTGCTCGAGAATGCGGCTCAACGCCACCTTTTGCTGGTTGCCCCCGGACAGATACACAAGCCTCTGGCCGGCGCCCTGACAGCGGATGTTCAACTCCGCGATCCAGCGCCCTACAGATTCCTTCTCTTTGCGCAACCGGAGAAATCCCCAGCCGCCCCAGCCGGCAAATCGCGAAAGCGAAGAAAGCGTCACATTGGCGGCCAGCGTCATGCCGGTGGCGAGCCCCTCCTCTTTTCGATTCTCGCTGAGAAAGTCCATGCCCAAGGCCAGTGCGCGCCGCGGCACCATTTTTACCACCGGCAGCGTGCGCTCGCGCCGCAGTTCCGCCACGCCCGCCTTGGCGCGGTCCAAACCAAACAGCCGCCGCAGCGTCTCCGAGCGTCCAGCGCCCACCAATCCGGCGATTCCCAGAATTTCGCCGCGCCGCAACACAAACGAAACACCGCGCGGAATCGGCGTGCCGTCAAGTCCCTCGACGCGCAGCAGCACATCGCCGATGGCATGTTCCGTGCGCGGAAACATCTCCGTGAGGGTGCGCCCGACCATCATCTCAATGATGCGGGCAATCGAGGTCTCGGCCATGCGGCCCGCGCCGACCGTCTCGCCGTCGCGCAGCACCGTGAACACGTCGGCCACCTCTGCCACTTCTTCGAGAAAGTGGCTGATGTAGATAACGGCCATGCCGGCCTGTTTCAACCGCCGGATGGCGGCAAACAGCGCCTGCGCGTCGGATGCCGACAATGAACTGGTCGGCTCGTCCATGATGATCACGCGCGCCTCGCTGATCAGCGCGCGGGCAATTTCGACCACCTGTTGAAGGCCAAGAGGCAGTGTGCGCACTTGCACCCCCAGCGGCAAGTCGCGGTGCTGAAGAATGTCGAGCGCGCGGGCGATGCGGTCGCGTTGCCGCCGCACAAATCCCAGAGTCGTCCGCTCCATGCCGAGCGTAAGATTTTCCTCCACCGTCAGGTGGGGCGCAAGCGTCAGTTCCTGATAAATCATTGCAATGCCGAGCGCACGGCCGGCTGCCGGAGAGGTGATGTGGCACGGCTTGCCGTCGAGCAAAATAACGCCGCGGTCAGCGCGGTAGGCCCCGCTGAGAATTTTCATCAGCGTGCTTTTGCCCGCACCGTTTTCCCCGATCAGCGCGTGCACCTCGCCGCTGCGAACCGTCAGGTCCACGTTGCGCAGCGCCTGTGTTGCACCGAACGCCTTGCTGATGCCTTTCAGCTGAAGAAGTGTCGTGTCGCTGCTCATTGTATCCGATTTTGTCCGAAACGAAAACCTCGACTGCCGAGCCATTCCGTAGGGAATTGACAATGCCATTGTAAAGCGCTTTTTGTCTGAAATGTCTAGCACGGGGTGTTTGTCATCCTGACAGGATACCCCGGATTCAAAGTGCGATTGGAGACGCCCCATGAAACTCACCAACATTCTTTATCGCCCGCTCAAGGCAACACCGTGTGTTCCTCTCTGGGCGGTGATCATGGTTTTGCTTTCCGAAGCCGCCGCTTACAGCCAAATGCCAACCTCATCCGTCGTCATCACGGTTCATGCCGATCGGATGCGCGGCGAACTCAATCCCATCTGGCGCTTCTTCGGCTACGACGAGCCCAATTACACTTATCATCCCGACGGCTTGAAATTGCTCGACGAGATGGCGCAGCTCCGTCCTCAACCGGTCTATGTGCGCTGCCATCACCTGATGACCAGCGGCGACGGCACACCATGGCTGAAGTGGGGAAGCACCAACATTTACACGGAGGACGCCGAGGGCCGGCCCATCTACAGCTGGACCATCGTGGATCGCATCTTTGACGCCTACCGGCAGCGCGGGCTGCGCCCTTATGTGCAGTTCGGCTTCATGCCGAAGGCCTTGTCATCGCAGCCCGAGCCTTACACACCCAAGCGGGTGGACAGCGGGAATCCGAGCGGGATGGTCAGCGGCGGGGCATATTATCCGCCCAAGGACTATCGCAAATGGGAAATGTTGGTCGAGGCGTGGGTGCGGCATTGCGTCGAACGCTATGGACGGGCCGAAGCCGAAAACTGGTATTGGGAATTGTGGAATGAACCCAACATCGGATATTGGAAAGGAACGCCGGAAGAGTTCTTCCGCCTCTACGACCACACGGCGGCAGCGCTCAAGCGCGTGCTCCCGAACGCCCGCATCGGCGGCCCGGAGACCGCCGGCGCAGGCGGCAGCAGGAATCCCGGCAGCGGCGGTTTCACCCGCGCCTTCTTCGACCACTGCCTGCGTGGAACCAATGCCGCAACCGGTGGAATCGGCGCGCCGTTGGATTTCCTCGTCTTTCACGCGAAGGGCAATACCACCTTCGCCGACGGACAGGCCCGCATGAACCTCGGCGCGCAGCTGAGGGTCATAGACACCTTCTGCAGCATTGCGGCGGAGTATCCGGAGCTCAAAGCCAAGCCGGTCATCATCGGCGAATCGGACCCTGAAGGTGGCGCGGCCTTTGCCGCTCGTTTCTTCCCCCAGAATGCCTACCGCAACGGTGCGCAATACGCCAGCTACACCGCCGCCGCCTTCTTGCGCAAACAGGAGATCGCCGAACGCCACGGCATCCGTCTTGAAGGTGCAATTACATGGGCGTTCACCTTCCCCAACCAGCCGTGGTTTGAGGGCTTCCGCGAGTTGGCCACGCACGGGATTCCGAAAGCGGTCTTCAACGCCTTCCGCATGTTCAGCCGAATGGAACAACAACGCCTTGCCGTGGACAATCCACACCGCATCCCGCTTGAAACCCTAATGGCCGGCAGTGTTCGCGGCGCACCCGACGTGGATGCCGCCGCCACACGCGGCGAACGCGCGATCACGATGCTGGTTTGGCACTATCACGACGTGGGTGCACCCGCGCCGAGCATTCCTGTCACGGTGGCGCTCGACGGTTTGCCTGCCGAAGCCCAAGGGGCGCGATTGCGTCATTGGCGAATAGATGACGAGCACAGCAATCCTTATACGGTCTGGCAGGCGATGGGGT
>JAOAGV010000114.1 GCA_026415575.1 Candidatus Sumerlaeia bacterium | reverse complement strand
GGGCGTGGTCGGTTGGACCCCGCCACTTGGTGCCGATGATCCCTTTTCTGGCCCTGCCGCTGGCGGTGGCGGCGCGGCGATTGTGGTATGGGTTTGCGCCGCTCCTTCTGCTTTCGATTTTCTACATGCTGCTGGCGACGGCGGTCGAGCCCCGCGTTCCGTATGAGTATCACAATCCGGCGCGGGATTTGTTTCTGCCGAACTATCTGCGGGGCAACTTGTCGCTGAACCGACTGGGCTTGTTCGATCCGGCAGCACATCCGGTGGCGGGCGACTCGACGGCGTTCAATCTCGGCGAAATCGCCGGTCTGCCGCGAACGCTGCAACTGGTTCCACTGTTGGTGTTTTGGCTGATTGCCGGCAGCGGGTTGATTTATCTAACTGCGGGGCGGACGGTTTTCGATGCGGGCGCGCAGCCGGCGACGGCAGATGTGTCCAAGGAATCTTCGCCGGCGGCCCAACCGCTACACTTGCATTCACGTGGCAAGACATTCACCGTGATCGCCGCGTGGTTCTTATTTCTCACCGCCGTCGCAGCGGCGCCGCCGCTTCATGCCCTTCATCAGAAGAAATCTTTGGCAAAAGGCGGCGGCCTGCTCGGAAAATACTACGCCAACCGCGATTGGAAAGGTCCGCCGGCCTTCGAGCGAAAAGATGCCGCGATTGATTTCGACTGGACGCTTCAAATGCCGCTGCCGGCGCCGTTCAGCGTCGAGTGGTTCGGCCGGATTCGGATTGACCGGCCGGGCCGGTATGAATTTGCCCTCGAATCGGACGACGGCTCGTGGCTGGCCTTTGACAACAAGATCATTCTCAACAACGGCGGCGTCCATGCCCGCCGGCGCATGACAACTTCTCTTGAAATCCCCCGCGCCGGCGTTTATCCGTTCGCTGTCCGCTATTTCAACGAGGCCCTTGGAGGCATGATCCGTGCAACGTGGACTCCGCCGGGACTTTGGGAGCAGACCATTCCGTCCGATGTGCTGAGTCCGCCGGCGGCCGAGGAGCGGCCCCAATGAACCTGCTCTTTGTCAACTACGAGTATCCGCCGCTGGGCGGCGGCGGCGGTGTGGCGCTTCAGCAACTGGTGAATGAGATTAGCGACCAGCACGAGGTCACCGTGCTGACATCCGGCGCGCGCGGATTGCCGCGGTTCGAGATGGAGGGCAACGCGGCCATTTATCGCGTTCCCGTTCTGGGCCGGCGCAACCGCGCGGTGGCCTCGATGACCTCGATGTTTTCCTTTTTGCCCATGGGGTATGTGCGCGGGGCGAGTCTGCTGCGCGATCAGCCTTTTAACTTCATCAATACCTGGTTTGCCATTCCGTCGGGCCCGACGGGTGTTCTGCTCAGCCGACGGTACCGCATTCCCAATATCCTGACGATGATCGGCGGCGACATTTATGATCCGTCGAAATGGTACTCGCCGCACCGGCATTTTTTTACGCGTGCCGTGGTGCGATGGGTCATGGAAAACTCGCGCTGGCACACCGCCTGGTCGAGCGATGTGCGCGACCGCGCCAAGACCCTTTTCCGCCGCGACATCGAAATAGACGTCCTGCCCATGGGGATTGCCCGGCCGCAATTTCGACCGCTCGACCGCGTCATGCTGGGCATGGATCGCAGCGCTTTTTACTGCATTACCATTGCGCGATTGATCCGCCGCAAACGGCTCGATTTGCTGCTCGAACGGTTTGCACAAGCGTCCGATCCCCAGCTGCGTCTGCTTGTCATCGGCACGGGACCGGAGGAAGCGATTCTGCGGCAAAAGATTGCGGCGCTTAACCTCGGCGGCCGCGTCGAGCTGCTCGGCGAGATTTGGGGGGAAAAGAAGTTCCAGTATCTTGCCGCCTGCGATGCCTACGTCAGTCTCTCGTCGCACGAGGGGTTCGGTCTGGTCTTTCTCGAAGCGATGGCGTGCGGCCTACCGATCGTCGCACCGGTGGTCGGCGGACAGGCTGATTTTCTGATTCACGGAAAAACAGGGTTGGTCCTCGAACCCGACGGCGAAGACCTTGTGCGGCGGCTCAATGAGCTTCTCGACAACCCCGAAAAGGCCCTCGAAATCCGCCGGTTCAATCAGCGGCATGTGCAGCAGTATTTTATGAGCGGCATTGCCGAATTGTGGATTGACACGTTTGAACGCTATTTACGTGCGCCCGTTTGAGGGGAAAGAGGGGTGGACAGAGCGGACGGGGTGGACGGAATGGACACGGAGTATTCTTGGCAGGTCAGGTTTCAGCGCGGCGCTGCAACGCCCTGCGATAGGCGTCGAGGGTCAATTCAACTGTCCGCCCGATGGTAAAATGTTCGCGCACGCGCCGGGCGCCGGCTGCGGCCAGCCGCATGCGCAATTCGGTGTCGCGCGCCAGCCGAACAATCGCCGCCGCCAAGTCCTCGTGCTGTCGAATGCCAACCAGCAAGCCCGTTTCGCCGTCCACCACCACGTCCGGCACGCCGCCGGCGCGTGTGGCAACAATCGGTTTTTCCATTAGCATGGCATCGAGCAGCGACGTGCACATTCCCTCCAGATGCGAGGATAGAACAAACAGATCGGACGCGGCGAGACAGGCTTCGACGTCGTTGCGGAAACCCAGAAGCCGGACGCGGTCGCCGAGACCCGCCTGCACAATCTGCGCTTCGAGTTCGGGCCGCAGTTCGCCCTCGCCCAGAACGATGAACCGGAGAGAGGGCATTTCCCGCAGCGCAATTTCGGCGGCGCGGACCAGCGTTGCCTGATCCTTGTGATCCACAAGGGCGGCCACATTAATCACCAGAAATTCGCCGTCGCCGATGCCCAACATGCGGCGCGCTGCCGAACGGTCGGTGCGATACGTGAACTTCGCCGGGTCCACGCCGCTGGGCACAAGGAAGATGCGGTCGGATGGCACGCCGCCTTGGATCAGCACCCCGCGTATGGCCGATGAAATAGCCAGATAGTAAAACGCCGGATGCCGGTATTTTCGGCGCGACAGCCAGTTGCCGCCCACGGGAAAATCCACCCGCCGCGAGACCACCATGGGAACATCCATACGGCCTGCGCAGCCCAGCCACACCATCGCGTGGGCCAGCGCCGAGTGGGCATGAAGAACATCGGGCCGCGTCGCTACGGCGATTTGGCGGAGCCGCCGCGCAGCCAGCCAGTCCCACTCCCCGCGCGTCGTGTTGAAGGCGATACGCCAGCCGCCCGATGGCGAAACCAATCCGTCCGATCCGGCGAATCCGACCGGTTCTGCGAGGTCGTGCGCGTTGCCCAAGCGCTCCGCCAGCCGGCTGCCGGGCGGCGTAACGACCACGCTTCGATGGCCGCGCTCAGCCAGTCCATGCACCAGCGCTTCGACTTGGGCCTGCCCGCCGCGCCAGTCGAGGGCCGTGTCCACGTGAAGGATGGTGAGGGACGATGACATTGAATTGCAGTTTATTTCTGCGCGTGGTTTAGGGAATACCGCCCGAGGGCGGAACTACCCGCTCAGGGCCAACTCAGGCCAGCGGCGCCGAATCGCATCGAGCACGTCGTTGACCTGCACCCGCCTCATGCAGCGATGGTCAATGGGGCAGGCGCGCAACATGCAAGGCGCGCAGGCGGTTTCGCGCCGCACGACGATGGCGTTCCCGCTCCATGGCGATGTTTTCACCCAGTCGGTCGCGCCGAAAATTGCGACCGTGCGCACGCCCAATGCCGCGGCAATGTGCATCGCGCCGGAATCGTTGGTCACAAAAATCTCCGAACGCTTGATCAAAGAGACCAGTTCGGGAAGATTGAACAGGCCCGAAAGATTTCGTGCGCGCGCACCCACGGCATCGCACACTTCCTGCGCAGCGGCCTTCTCCGAGGCCGTGCCCGCCACATAGGCAATCCCGTTCAGCGCTTCAGCAAGGCGTTTGCCGACGGCCGCGAAGCGCGAGGGTGGCCAGCGCTTGGCGCTTCCGTAGAAGGCCAAGGGATTCAGGCCCGCGAGAGGAGTTTCGGGACTAATGCCTTGTTCGCTCAGAACACGGGCGACTTTCTCGCGGGCCGCAGCGTCTTCTTCGAGCACCAGCGGGGGCATTGTCTCCGGCACGCCGCCGAGCGCGCTCAACAGGTGAAAATGATACTTCACTTCGTGGTCGCACAGCAGTTCGGGCCGCACGCGCACGCGGTCGGTGAGCAGGAGCGAGCGGTTGTCGCGTGCGTAACCGATACGCCGGCGAACGCGGCCGGCCCACAGCAGGAGCGCCGCGGCAAATGAATTGGCAAAGGCGATGCCCAAATCGAATTGCTCGGCGCGAAGCCGGCGCGCCAATTGCCAGAATCCCGCCCAATCGCTGCGCGGGCTTTCTTCCCACACTGCATTCAGGTCCGGGTTGGTGCGCATGAGCGGGGCGACCCACGGCCGCGCGACAGCGGCGATATGCGCCTGCGGAAAGCGCTCGCGCAGGGCGCGAAGCGCCGGAGTGATCAGGATGGCGTCACCGACCCAGTTGGGGCATTTGATGAGGATTTTTGTGGACGACACGGACGGCATTCCACCTCTCCCAACCCACAAACCACAACCCACAACTAACCTCTTACCTTTCGCCTCTTGCCTCTCTTTCTTGGCGTTCCCACAGTTTGGCGTATTTCAGAAACACACTGTAGGCGGCAAGGGAGCAAAGGACAAGACCGGTGAGGCCGTCGAGAAAGCCGAGTTGAAAAACATACTGCCGGACGAAGCGCCACGCGGGCCGCAGCGCCAGATGGTGCCAGCGGACGCGGCGCGTGAGTCGGCCGCGGTCGCCGGCGGCCCAGGACGTGTAGCGGTCGAATTTCTTGAGATATTGCTCAAAGCTGTCGAAGGTGTAGTGCAGCAATTTGTTCTGCAAACGTCCCACGCGGCCCGATTCGATAATCACGTCGGCGTGGACTTCGCGGTCCTGATAGCGCCCGAGGTCGCGGCGGAACAGGCGCAGAACGCAGTCGTGCTGCCAGCCGCAAAAGCGGACGCGCTTGCCGAGAAAATGATTGATGCGGCCGATGCGAAAGCCGTCGAGCCCGCCCGGGTTTTCGAGCACAGCCAGAATCTCGTCACGTAATGCGGGCGTTACACGCTCATCGCTGTCCACAATCAGCACCCACGGGTGCGACATTTGCGGAATCGCCCAGTTTTTTTGCGTGGCCGAGTTGATGTATTCGTGCTCCAGCACACGGTCGGCGATCTCGCGGGCAATGTCGCGGGTGCGGTCGGTCGAGAAGGAGTCCACGACCACCACCTCGTCGGCCCAGCGTACCGATTCGAGGCAGGCGCGGATGTTGTGCTCCTCATTGAACGTGGGCACCAGCACCGACAGTTTTTCGCGCGGCGACATGTTCGCCATTGACGGGGGCGTCTTGGCCTGCATAGTCAAAACCCAACAAAATGGAATTGTCGAAACCCTTGTGGAATGGTGTCAATATGGAAAGCGAAATCCGGGAACGCTTGGAACGAATTGGCCGGCGAATTGAAGCCGCAGCGCGACGCGCCGGACGCGACCCGGCCGCGGTGCAATTGATTGTGGTAACCAAAACGCGGTCAATCGAGCAAATCCGCGCGGTGCTGGCATGCGGGCCGTATGCGCTCGGCGAAAACCGCGTGCAGGAGGCGCTCGAGAAGATTCCCCTCTTGCCGCCGGAAACCGTATGGCACCTGATCGGCCACCTACAGCGCAACAAGGCCAAGCCTGCCGTGCGGCATTTTGCGATGATCCATTCGCTCGACAGCGACCGGCTCGCCGAGGCGCTGCAGCGGGCGGCCGAGGCGGAAGAGCGTGCCGTCGAGGCGCTGATCGAGGTCAACGTATCGGGCGAGGCAAGCAAGTTCGGGCTTGCCCCCGCACAGGTCGAGCCGCTTCTGGCCGTGGTGGCCAAGTCGTGTGATCGTATTCGCGTCCGCGGACTAATGACGATGGCGCCGCTGGTGGCCGATCCGGAAACCGTGCGGCCGGTGTTTCGCGGATTGCGCGAGTTGCGCGACCGTCTGATTGCCGCCGGATATGATTTGCCGCATCTCTCGATGGGCATGACCAATGATTTCGAGGTGGCGGTCGAAGAAGGCGCGACCATGGTGAGAATTGGAACAGCGGTGTTTGAAGGATGAGGGATGATAGCGTAACGCTGAATGATGAAGGATGAACAGAAAAAGGCACCAGAGCCTCTGACGACTATACAGCCCGAATTGGTTTTTTCGGGTTGGACCCATGTTGGTGCTCTGCTGATTGTGGGAGTCGCAGGAGTGTTGTGCGGCGTGCCGACGCTGCCCGAGCCGTTTGGCGTGGATCAGGGGATATACGCGTATATTGCCGAGCGGTTGCTGGAAGGCGCAGTGGATCACCGCGACGTGTTCGATCACAAGCCGCCGGCCATTCATTTTGCATACGCAAAGGCGTTTTTCATTCTGGGTCACACAATGTGGAGCATCCGGCTGCTGGATTTGCTCGCGGCTGTGGCGACCGCAATGGCGCTGTATGTCGTGGGTTGCTTTTGGATTAGCGCGCACGCCGGTGTGATTGCAGGGGTTCTGTACCTTGCTTATTATGCGGGGTTGTTCGATTGGATGTCCCGCGCGCAGCCGGAGACGTGGGTCAATTTGATGTTTGCGGCAGGATTGGCCGCTCTCAGTTGGCGATGTGTACGTCGGGGCGGCGATTGCGCCAGTGGGGGAAATGATCCCGTTTCAGAGCCCACATCCCCAAACGGTGCGGGGCAGGAGTGCCCCGCCCGCCGATTCATCTGGCCAATCGCGCCGCTGGTTGCAGGGGTTTTTCTCGGACTCGGAATCTGGTTCAAGCCCACCATACTCATGCTGGCGCCGGTTTGGCTGTTTCCGCTGGGTTGCAGTGTCGCGTCAGGGGACGGCGAACGTTGGAAAAACTTTGCCCGCGACCTTGCAGCGGCGGCGGCCGGAGCGGTGGCGGTCAGCGTGATTGTGCTGGCCTACTATGCGCTGAACGGGGCGCTGCGCGATCTCTATGAGGCGCTGGTCGTGTTCAACGTTCGCTATCATTCGCGGTTGGGCCTTTTGCGCGGTTGGGGCGATTTCTGGCGCGCGTTGGACGGTATCCTGCGCCCCCTCTTCGGTTTGATGCTGCTGGCCCTCCCGGCTATTTTCGCGCTGGCGTCGGCGCGGTATCGCGCGTCGTCCGCGATGGGGCTTGTCTGGTTGGGTCTGGCGCTGGGAACGGTCTTCTGGCAGGGAAGTTTTGCGCGCAACCACTGCGTCGTGTTGCTGCCGCCGCTGGCGTTTCTTGCCGCTTTGACTACCGACCGCGCCATTCGGCTGGCGCGAAATCTATCCGGACAAGTTTCGGCAGGGGAGAGGGCCAGCGCTCTAAACGTTATGGGCGCAGTTTTTACCGCGGCCCTTGTCCTGTTCGTCGTATTCACTCTTATTCAAGCGCTTGCCCAGCGCTGGATGAAATTCCATGCCGTTGCCTCGCGCGCAATTACGCCGGAGCAATACTATGCCAGTTTCTGGCTCAAGGGCGCGCCGGGGAAAGGCGGCTACAGTTTTCAGGATTTGCGCGAGATTGCCGCGTATCTTGAAGCGAACACCACACCCGACCAAACGATTTTCGTGTGGGGTTTTAGACCGATCCTCGCGTGGCTGGCGCATCGGCGCATGCCAACGCGGTTCTGCTTCCGCTATCCGTTGACACGGGCAAACAATCCGCGTTGGTGGAATGAATTTCTCGGCGATCTCGACCGCTCGCCGCCGGAGTTTTTCGTGGTCGTGCTCGATGACCGCGGACGCTATCATCCTGAAACATCGAAGGACGCGCTCGAACACAACGGCGCGCTCAGCCGCTTCCTGCGCGAGCGCTACGTGCTGGATCGTACGATGACGGATTTTGAGATGTGGAAGAAGAATGAGGAACGATGAACGATGAATGAGGAATGAGGAACGAGGAATAAGAGGGATGAAGGATGAGGGATGAGGGATGAACGATTGTCATCATTTTTCATTCCGCATTCATCTTTCGTTGCTTGCATTTATCATTCCACCTTCGGCCTTCACTCCTCATCCGCTTTTCATCCCTCCTACCTCCTCGTTCATCATTCCTCATTCCTCCTCCCTCCTCCCTCATCCTTCATCCTAGATCCTTCAAATTCATCATTCATAATTCCTCATTCATCATTCCTCATCCTTCCTCCCTCATCCCCTATCCCTCAGATTCATCATTCATCATTCCTCGTTCATCATTCCTCATCCTTCATCCTTTGCTTCTCATCATTCTTCTTGCCTCCTGCAATCCGGCGTGGCTAGAAGCAATCTGCCTTAATTGAGAACGCATTTGTTTGTGCATTTTCATAAAGGAGCGCGAAGATGGAAAAGAAAGGACAATCGCTTCGACGGCGTGACTTTGTGAAAACCGCTGCAACGACATCCGCCGGTTTGATGATCGTTAAATCACGCTCGGTGCACGGTGCGCCGGCCAACTCGTCGGTGCGCGTAGGGTTGATCGGCTGCGGCTCGCGCGGCAGGTTTGTCAGCCGCTTTTTCCCCGAACACACCGGCGCGCAGATCGTATCCATTGCCGACCCGTTCAAGGATCGCGTGGACGGTCTGAAAAAAGAACTCGACAAGTTGCAGGGGTCGGGCGTGCTGGAAGAGAAGCGTTGCCATGTCGGCCTCGACGCTTACAAAGCGGTGATCGAATCCAATGTCGAGGCCGTGCTGATCGAAAGCCCACCCTACTTCCATCCGGTGCAGGCCGCCGCGGCGATTGACGCGGGCAAGCACGTCTATATAGCCAAGCCGGTGGCCGTGGATGTGCCCGGCTGCACGAGCATTCTCGAATCGGCCAAAAAGGCCAAGACCAAGAATCTTTCCTTCCTTGTGGACTTTCAGACCAGCGCCAACGAGTTTTACATCGAGGCCGTCAAGCGTGTGCACGAAGGCGCCATTGGCACACCGGTCTCCGGCCAAGTGTATTACATTGCCGGCCGTCTTGCCAAGAAGCCCGCGCAGCCCGGCGAAAGCGACGACGCCACGCGGCTGCGCAACTGGGTGTTCGACAAGGTGCTGTCCGGTGACATTATCGTCGAGCAGAACATCCACGTGCTCGACGTGGCCAACTGGCTCCTGCAAGGCCATCCGGTCAAAGCGAGCGGAACGGGCGGGCGAAAGGCGCGCGTGGATGTCGGCGACTGCTGGGATCATTTCATCGTGACGTTCTGGTATCCCAACGATGTGCTGATGGATTTCAGTTCGGCGCAATATACGCGCGGCTATGATGATCTGTGCTGCCGGATTTACGGTACAAAAGGCACGGTGGACACGCACTACGGCGGCGGCGGACCGGTCAGAATCACGGGGGACAACCCGTGGCCGGGCGGCGAGACCAAGGGCATCTATCAGGAAGGTGCAATCAAAAACGTGCGTGATTTCGTGGATGGAATTGCCTCCGGAAAACCCATCAACACGGGCGAGCGCGGCGCCATCAGCACCCTCACGTCGGTGCTGGGCCGAATGGCGGCGTACCGCGGTCGAACGGTGACGTGGGACGAAATGATGAAGGAGAACGAGAAACTGGAAACAACGCTGAAGCTGTGAGGCAGACAAGTCGGACGGGTCGGACAAGTCAGACAGAACATCGGACAGAACAGAGGAATTTAGGCCACAAAGGAGAAGTCGCATGTATAAAGCATTCAGTCCGGGGCCAATTGGCGTAAAAGCCAACTTCGAGCGGGCGGTCGAGCTGGCCGGCCATGCCGGGTTTCAGGGGCTCTATGTGAACATCAACGATGTGATCGCCTACGGCATCGAAAAAGCCAAAGACCATCTGGCCAACCATTATCTCAATGCCTGTGCGTTTGGCTTTCCGGTGGACTTTCGCAAGGACGAAGACACACTCAAAAGCGGATTGGCAAAGTTGCCGGCGCTGGCCAAAGCCGCCGTGCAGCTGGGTTGTCTTCGCACTTCGACGTATCTGGCGCCCGGCAGCGATGAATTGCCGTTCAAGGAGAATTTCGAACTCCATCGCAAACGCCTTGGCCAGGTGGCGAAAATCCTTGCGCAGCACAACATCCGCATGGGGCTGGAGTTTGTCGGGCCGAAGACCTCGCGTGCCAAACGCAAATACGAATTCATCTACACTGCACAAGGCATGCTGGAGCTGTGCGAAGCCATCGGCACGGGCAACGTCGGTCTGCTTCTGGACTGCTGGCATTGGTATACGTCGGGCGGCACTCCGAAAGACTTCGACAAGTGGACCAACAAGACGATTGTGGATGTTCACGTCAACGATGCGCCCGCCGGCATTCCCGTGGACGAACAAATTGACAACCGCCGCGCCATGCCGGGAGAAACCGGCGTCATTGACATCAAGGGCTTTCTGCAGGGCTTGCAGAGGATCGGCTACGACGGGCCGGTGATGGTCGAGCCCTTCAGCGATCGCGTGCGCAAGCTGCCCGAAGCCGAGGCGGTGAAGGCAACAAAAGAGTCGCTGGACAAGATTTGGAAGATTGCAGGCATTCCGGAGAGAAAGTAGATTTTCGGTTTTGGATGTTGAATGGAAGTATCAGATTCCATCGTTTTTTAAGGAGGGCATCATGACAAAACAAGCAACACTCTACATCGCCGCCATTACAGCGCTGGCATTTGGCGCGGTAACGGTTGGCAATTCCGCCGAATCCATCAAGTGGGAAACGGTGGTTCTCGACCGCGGCATGTCGGAAGGCTGCAGCGTGTTCGACGTGAACGGCGACGGACTGCTCGACGTGGTCTGTTTGCCGTCGTGGTATCGCGCGCCGTTCTGGGACAAACGCCCTGTCCACGACATCATGAAAACGGGCGAGTTCCTCATGAACTATGGCCAGATTCCCATGGATGTTAACGGCGACGGTGCCATTGACGTGGTTTCCGCCGGCTGGTTCGACAAGGACATCTTCTGGTATGAGAATCCGTTCACGAAGAACAAAGTCATCCGTACCATCAATGATGAATACACCACGTGGGCGAAACATGTGTTGCCGACTCCGCCGCAGCTGGGCGGCGGTTGCGAGTGCATCCTCGGACTGGACGTGGACGGCGACGGCAATCTCGATGTCGTGCCCAACCGGCGTCCGCTGGGCTGGTATGAGCGAGTCAATGGCCAGTTTGTCCGCCATCCTGTGGACGAAAGCGGCCGCAAGGCCGCAAAGTGGCTCCACGGCCTCGGCCAGGGCGACATTAATGGCGACGGCCGACCCGACCTTGTTACCGGCGAGGGCTGGTGGGAGGCGCCGAAAAACCCGCGCACGGAAAAATGGATCGAGCACCGCGAGTTTGAGTTTCCCGACGGCAGCATCCCGATCCTTGTCGTGGACTTCGACGGCGACGGTGACAACGACCTGATTTACGGCGAAGGCCACACGTATGGGCTTTACTGGGTCGAGCAGGCGCGGGACAGCGGCGGGCGGAAATGGGTCAAACATGATATTGACACGACGCGCACCCAGCCGCGATGCGACATTCCAACGGTCCCCATTTCGCAAGCCCATTCGCTGGTGTGGATTGACCTCGACGGCGACGGTCAGAACGAGCTGGTGACAGGCAAGCGGTGGCGCGGCCACGGCGACGATGATCCGGGCTCATTCGATCCCCTGTGCGTGTATTATTACAAGTGGGATCGCCCGACCAAAACATGGACCAAACACGTTATCAGTTACGACGAACACATCGGCGTCGGCATGCAGGTGCAGGTGGTGGATATAGACAAAGACGGCGACCTGGATGTGATCTGTCCCGGCAAGTCGGGTTTGTATATCATGAAGAACCTGACTGTGAACAATCCGGTGAAGTATCCAGAGACAATCTATCGAATGCGAAAGCCCACTGACAAGCCGGCGGCCGCCGGCGCCAAGAAAGGCGCAGGCAAGGGCAAAAAGGCAGTGGAGAAAAAATGATGGAGAGAAATCGGACGGCTCGGCCGGGGTGGAAGCGGTGGGTGTCGGCGGTGGTGTTGGGGTGGGGGCTGGCGGCTTGGATTGCCGCCGAGCCGCTTCTTGTGCCCGACGATGCGCTGCATACGCGGGATGCGGCGGAAGGAATGATCCGAGCCGCGAGCACCTCGCTGGCCCCCGTCTATGCACCTTTGGCCGAACAAATTGTGCGGGACTTTGAACTGGCTGACAAGACGGGCATCGGCATTGATCTGGGCAGCGGTCCGGGCAATCTCATCATCGAGTTGTGCAAACGCACGCGGCTTCACTGGATCAACGCCGACATCAACCCGCACTTCTTCCCGCACTTTTACAAAACAGCTGAAGAGGCCGGCGTCGGACATCGCGTCAGCGCAGTCTTTGCGGATGCACAGGCGCTGCCATTTCGCGACAACTACGCCGACGTCATTGTCTCACGCGGGTCGTTCTGGCTTTGGGAGGATAAGGCGCGCGCCTTTGCCGAAATCTATCGCGTGCTCAAACCGGGAGGCCTTGCCTACATCGGGCGGGGATTTCCGACCACGCTTCCGCCTGAGGTAGCCCGAAAAATTCGCGAAGGGCAGGAATCGAGCGGTAAGCCGACCAAGAGCAATACAGCGCCGACCAGCCCGACGATGCAGAAGCAAGCCAAGGGCGCAAAGGGCGGCAAAGGCATGAAATACGACGTCAAGCAAACTGAAGCCGACCTTCGCGCTGCACTGAAGGCCGCCGGTATAGTGGATTTCCGCATTCACACACCGAAGGTCGCCGGCGCCGAGGATGTCAACTACGGTATCTTGGTCGAGTTCCGAAAACCCCGATAAAAAGGGATCGGAATTCGCACAGGAGCTCACGGTTCACACTTGAGTGTGCCGCAAATTTTCCCCGCTGCAGCGGCGGGACATTGCTTCGCATCCGCTGTGAGCCCAAAAGCCCCGCTGAAGCGGAAAAGACACGGCAAACGAAAGTTGATACTACGTGCAAACTTCGTTCTCAGCACTACGCTGTCTGCCGCGCCGTTCCGAAGTGTTCCGTAATCTGCCGCATTTTCTCCGTCTTGAATAGCTGCCAGCTGCACAATGGACAGGTGTGCACTTGGCCGGTCGCCGGGTCCACGAACCCGAACGACGCCGGACAGCGTTCCATCCGTTCGGTCTCGATGTTGTAGGGATCTTCAAAGGGCAGGATGATGATGTTGAACGGCGTTTGAAGCGCCGAATGGCGGGCCAGAATCTCAAATTTGTCGCCGTGGCGAAACCACAGGCTGATCGGCAGCATCAGGGCATGATAGACTTTTGCCGGCAGGCTCTTGCCTTTGAACACAAGGCCCATCTTCAGATGTTTCCTGAGGACTTTGAAGACCGCCCGTGCGCCCATCAGCGCCAACCCTGTTCTTTTTAGTCCGATTTTTTCCAGCAAGCGGCCCCACGCCGAAGCCTCGAAGCGTTGCACGCGACGCGTCAGCGCTTTTTCCTCTTCGAGCAGAGCGCGCATGGCCTCGATCGGCGAGGTTTTTAGAAACCGGCTGAACGGAACATACTGCCGGCCGTCGGAAACCAGCATCAGCATGCTCTCGCAGTTTGGATGCGCTCCGCGGAAAGGAAACGCCTCGATGCCCAGACAGCGGTAGATTGTCCGCAATTGCTCGGTGATGCCGGCCGGCAGAAACTGGATCGGCTCGCCGGGAAAGGCGCGCGCCACGATGGCTTCGACCTCTTCGAGGGTAATGCGCGGCGCTTGGTAGTCCCATTCGCCGTCCTTCCATGTGTGGGCGAGCGGCATGAGATAGGTGGCGCGAATGAAGTCGCGGCGGTCGTGGCAGAAGGCCAGCAGGTCGTGGATTTCGTTGTCGTTGTAGCCTTTGGCCACCAGCGTCATCAGAATGGTTTTCTTGCGGGCATACTTGCGGACGTTCTCCAGGCCTTTGAGTTTGAGTTCGAGCGATTTGCGCGAGTTGCGGAGGTCCTCGTACATTTTGGGATTGAGGCCGTCGAAGGCGAACATAATCCGGGCGCGCGTTTTGCACAAGCGCCGGCAATAGTCCTCGTCGGCCAGTTTGAGTCCGTTGGTGACCACGCGCGAGCGCAGGCCGTAGGAATCGGCCAGTTTGATCAGTTCGATGAGGTCCTCGCGCACGGTGGGCTCGCCGCCGAACCACTGAATGCCCGGCCGCGGATTATACGTCGAGAAATGCTGAAAGATTTTTTCAAAATACTCTTTCGGCGGCTCAAACAGAAATTTCATGCTGGGGGTGTTGTTGATGCAGATGGGGCAGTTCATGTTGCAGCGGTTGGTGACGTCGAGAAACAGAAGGGTCGGCGACAGTTGATGGTCGCACTCCATGCAGTTGAGAAGGCAAACCTGTTTTTCGGTGCGTTCATCGAGATCGCGCTTGGCTTTATACGATGCGGCGTCGGACGAAATCAGTGTTTCCGTCAGGCCGTGGTCCGGACAGGATTTGATCAAATACATCCGGCCGTCGCGCTCCTCCTTGTGAGCCGGCACGACGTTTCTACAGGTGTTGCAGAGAGCCCTATTCATCGGATTCCTTCTGCCAAAATCAATTTTGCATTGTTTTGATTTCGTGCGGATTTGGCGGCGCGATTTTTACCCCGCGGCTTTTGCAGCGACCCGCCGCGGCGTCAAATCAATCACCGCGTTGCGGCACAGTGACGCGCACAAGCCGCAGCCCTCGCATTTTTCCGGATCCACAACTTCCATGCCCATTTCCTTCGAGATCGCTGCGTGCAGACAGATGCGCTCGCACAGTCCGCAGCCTTCGCCGCAGCCGCAGGCCAGACAGCGCGTAGCCTCCGCCATGGCCTGCCCCTCGGTATAGCCCCGCTCAAATTCGCCGAAGCTGCGCACGGCCTCGCCGACCGGCTCGTGAGGGATGGGTGTTCGCTGCTGAATGGTCAGTTCGCGGGCGGCAAGAATGCGCTGCAGCGGCACCACTTGGTTTCGCTTTTCGTATTCGCCCTTGTGAATGGGCTGTCCCGATAGATACGCGTCAATGGAACGGGCGGCGTTCTTGCCTGCGGCAATCGCCTCGATAACCGTTGCCGGTCCCAGCACCGCATCGCCGCCGGCAAACACGCCCGCCACTGCGGTCTCCTGCGTCAACGGGTCCGCCGAAATCAATCCTTGCTGGTTGACCAGCTGCGCCGCTTCTCCGAATCCGCGCAGGTCCACCTCCTGACCGACGGCGATAATGACCGTGTCGGCGGCCAGTCGAAACGAGGTGCCCTCAACCGGCTCGGGACGGCGGCGCTTGGATGCGTCGGGTTCGCCGAGCACGTTGTGGACGCACTCGATCGCGGCCACGCGATCCGGCCCGCTGCCCTTGAACGC